>JAZNNV010000235.1:0-5971 GCA_045580465.1 Faecousia sp. | reverse complement strand
TCCGACTTCCGTCCCGGGAATGACCGATGACCGCAACGTTTCGGCTGTCGATCTGGGGGTCGGTTTCCAGATAGTCCATGACACGGCTTGCGCCGAATGCCCATGCGGAGATGGTTGCCCAAGAATGGCTGGTACGTTGTGCGGCATTGGGCTGCATGGCGCGGAAGACACCGTGCTTGAATTCGCCGTTCAGCCACCAGTCGGGGGAAACTGCATTGGTCGGCATGACTGCGACGGCATAGCCGCGCCCCACAATGTCACGAATGGGAAGATGCGGATAGTCAAGGGACTGGTAGAAATCATACTTCAGACTGCGCAGCTCACCCATGATGACGGTAAAGGCAGGCGCAGGACCTTCCACCTGCTCGGGAACAAAGATGTAAACAGGGAAATGGTGATTATTGACACCAATGTCGATCTCCTTGAAGGTGGCGTTGGAGTCCATCCAGTTTGCAGCGCGGAATTTCTGCGTAAATGTCAGATTTTCAGGGGTCTCATAGGGGCGGACACCGTAGACGAACATTTCAAACAGTGAAATGATTTCCGGGCGGCGGAAATACGCCCACTGCTCCACAGCGGTGATGGGTTCGCCGGAAAGAGAAGTCATAATATCAATGAGTTTGGACATGGACAATTCCTCCAAATTTACAGTTTTTTGTCATATGCCAGCCGCGGCTCGCCGTTTTGAAGGACGGTGCCGCAGTAAGAAAAGCCGTTTTTTGTCAATACATGCTGCATGCGCTTGTTGTCCTCGTGGGTGTCGATGCGAAGACAGCCAAAGCCATGCTGCTTTACCAGTTCGCCTGCCAAAGAAAACAGCACGTCGGACAATCCCATGCCGCGAAATTCTTCGGAAATCGCCACCCGGTGCAGCACGCCGTATGGCTCGTCGTAATGCCACGCGCCCTTGATGGCGGGGTAGGCAGGATCGCCGTCAAGACCAATGAACACATAGGCGGCAGGGGAGTGGTCGATGGTTAACAGATACGCACCGCCCGCTTGAATGTCCTGCGCCACATCACGCTCGGCAGGGTAGCCGTCGCGCCATTGGGTGAAACCCTGCGCCCGCTGAAAATCCCGCCCGGCATCGAGGATCGCCATGCAGATGGGCAGATCTGCCTGCGTAGCTGGTACAAGCTTGAAATTCTTCATTGCAGCGCGTCCAGACGGTCCTGAATGTCGTCGAGAATGTCTTCAAGCATCTCGTGGGCATCGCCCCAGATTTCATAAGCCTCGCTTTCCATATCCGCAGGCTCTTGTGCGTCAAGTGCGGCGAGCTGCTGCTGCGTTTCTTCGCGGCATGCCTGAAGCTGTTCCAAGCCCATGGAATCGAGGTCGGGATATTCGATCGGATCAAAGTGAATCATAATCGGTCTCCTTTTTGTTTTCTGAAAATCATTGTAGCACCCTTTTCTGCGCAAGTCAAAACAATTCAGCGCGCTCTTTTGAAAAGACAGTTGTTTTTCGGAGGTTCCCGTGATATAATGTACGAAAACGGTAAATGAAATCACAATCGGAGGGTATCGACATGGCAGGAAATCAGAATTTCCGCAGCGCGTTCAACGGCTTCAACCGGGAAGACGTGGTGCATTACATCGAGTATCTCAATACGAAGCATACAAATACGGTCAATCAGCTGAAATCCGAAAATCGCACGCTGACCGAGGAGCTGGAGCAGCTGCGGGCAACGCCTGCGCGTGATCCGGAGCTGGAAGAGCGCTGCGCAGCCTTGGAAGAGGAGAACGGCGTTCTGACCGAAAAGGCAGCGTCCATGGAAGCAGAAATCGCCCGTCTGCAGGCTGCGCTGAGCGAAGCGGAGGAAAAGGCATCCAGCCGTGTGGCGGCTGAGGAGCTGGAGGCATACCGCCGTGCGGAGCGTGTGGAGCGCGCCGCGCAGGAGCGTACCCAGCAGATCTACCGTCAGGTGATGGGTACTTTGGCAGAGACCGCAACGCAGGTAGACGATGCAGCGGATCAGTTCAAGCGTCTGTCTCAGGAGTTCAGCGCCCACATGACCGAAATGCAGGATATGATCGACCGCAGCAGAAATGCGCTCATGGGCGCGTCGGCGACGATGTACAGCATCCGTCCCACGTCGGAAGAGGAATAAGCCACAAGGCGCATACGAAAGTATGCGCCTTGTATGAATTTGGAGGAAATCATGCTTACGTTTGAGCCTTCTTATTACCGGGATTTTCACTGCATCGCAGCCCGGTGTCCCGATAGCTGCTGCAAGGAGTGGGAGGTGCAGGTAGACCCGGAAAGCGCCGCCCTTTACCGCTCCCTTGACGGCGCACTGGGTGAGCGCCTGCGTGCGGTCATGCGGGACGATCCCGAATGGGGAACTGTCATGATCAATGAGCAGGGAAGATGCCCTATGTGGCGCGCTGACGGCTTGTGCCGCATCCACGCGGAGCTGGGTCACGATGCGCTGTGCAAAACCTGCCGGGACTTTCCCCGGCTGTGCCACGATTACGGCACGTTTCAGGAATTTGGTCTGGAATTGTCCTGCCCGGAAGCGGCGCGGCTGATCCTTGAATCAAACGATGCAGCAATGCTTGCATACGAAACCGACGGGGGAGAGGAAGCGGATTACGATGAGGAGCTGATGCAGCTGCTGCTGGAAAGCAGAAAAGCGGCAATCGAACTGCTGTACGATCCCCGTTTCTCTGTTTCGGAAGCATTGACCTTGCTGCTGTTCTACGGCTATCAGGTGCAGTCACAGATCGACGGCGCGGACGTGCCGGAATTTTGCCCGGAAGAAGCTCTTGCGACAGTGGCGCAAATGGCGACCGATGAGAACACGCCGCTGGCAGAATATTTTCTGACCTTGGAAATTTTGACCCGGGAATGGAAAGAACGGCTGCAGAGCAAGGCTGAGCCGTCGGAGTGGTCGGATGTTTTCCGCAATCTCGCCCGTTACGGCGTGGAGCGCTACTGGCTGCAGGCGGTGTCGGATTATGATCTGGTGTCGAGGGTGAAAATGATCGTTGTTTCCTGCCTGCTGGTGCGTACATTGGGCGGTGACGTGATCAAAACCGCGCAACTATACTCGAAAGAAATCGAGAATAACGCGGACAATGTGGACACAATTCTTGATGCGACCTATACAGAACCTGCTTTGACGGATGCAGCGCTGTTGGGAATGTTAAAATAACAAGAACCGGGAGAAAATCTCCCGGTTCTTTTTTATCAGCCGTAAGGTGTTTGATTTTCAGATGTTACCGGAGGAATGAAATCATCGTCAGAAGTGGTGATCACATCCGCAACATCGAAGATGGTGACCTTGACTTCAGGTGTTTCAAAGGTTTTCATCTTTCGTGCTCCTTTCAGTTGTCGTTTCGGTGCAGGTAGTTGTAAGCCGAGTCAGAGAATGCCAGCATTTTTTCTGCCAGCGGATAATACTCTGCATTGCGTGCGGTGTAGCCTTCCATGCTGTCTTGCACGGTCAGAACCTTGGTGCCGTCCGCCTTATAGAACTCGATGGTCAGCAGGCAACGTCCGTCCGCAACGACAATCTCGTCGAGGAAGAATTCGTAGACGCTGTTGTTTTTCCTTCCTTCCAGCCGGATATTTTCCTTTGCTGTACCAGTGTGATCTGTGTAAGACACCAAAGCATAACAGCCGTCGCCCAAATAGCTGCCACGAACCGCCGTGCTCATAGAAATTCTGGTTTCCAGAAGGTAAGCCGTACCATAATAAGCGGCAGTGGTGCCGGACACAGTCAGTTTGTCTGCGTAATCTGCAACTGTCTGCGTACCCTCTGCCAATTCCTCAGCGGTCAGATCCTTGTTGGCAAGGTCACTGGTGTTGTAGCCGAAGGTTTCCTGCGCTGCAGCGCCGTAGTTCAGCAGGTCGATGCATAGGGTACGGAACTCCTGACTATAATCCTTTTCACGAAGCTGACGGAGGATGTAAGAGCGGATGCTGTCGGAGTGCTGACCCACCAGTTCGCCCTCACCGTTGTACACATAGATGTGGATCGTGTCGCACATCTCCTTGGCGGCAAGACCGGTGTAGTTGATGTCGTAAACGGAGTTGTTCTTCTTGAAGGCTGTGATGGGTGCTTCGGTGGTTTCAGTAGTGCCGTCAGCAAATTCACGGACAAATTTGACGGTGCCGTTCTCGTCTACCAAGCCAGTGTAGAAGCCAAAGTACATATCTAACGTGTTACCCAAGTTGACGGAGGTGCCGTAGAACTTGGCGGGGATGGTTTCGACCGTTTCTTCACCGCAGTAAATGCAGGTGCTGACCTGTTCGCCCATGGTGGTGTAGGTTGCTTCCTTGGTAACAGCGGGAGTCTGGAAATCGTGATATTGCCGCGTGGCACTTTTAAGGAGATAGTTTCCGCCACTGATAGAAATGCTCTTCCATTGATCCTTTGCACCGCAGTAAATTACATTTGTTAGGTTATAGCAATATTCGAAAGCCGAACTGTTAATACTGATCACACTGTCCGGAATCGTGACGCTATTCAGGCTGGAGCAGCTATAGAACGCAGAATTGCCAATGCTGGTTATGCCATCCGGAATGGTAATTCGCTTCAGACTAGAGCAGAAACAGAACGCAGAATTGCCAATGTAGGTCACACTGTTGCCAATTGTGACGCTTGTCAACTTACTGCAGCTATAGAACACAGAATTGCCGATGCTAGTTACACTATCTGGAATGGTGATACTCTTCAGACTGGAGCAGCTATAGAACGCAGAATTGCCAATGCTGGTCACACTGTCTGGAATTGCAATACTCATCAGGGTGGTGCAGTCGTAGAACGCAGAAGGACCAATACTAATTACCCCATTTCCGATTACGACATTTTTGATAGAACTGCGATTGGAATACCAGGGGGCATAATTATAACTCCCAGAATAATCCTTCATGTCGCCCGTGCCAGAAATAATAAGCGTACCTTCTTCATCTAGCGTCCATATCAGGTTATCATCTTGTGCACCACAAGTGCCGCTGGCAGTGAGTTCTGCCGCCTGCGCTTCTGTCGGTATCAGAGCAACACATAGCACAGCCAATGCCAGCGCTATAAAGATCGTACAAAGTTTTCGCATCCTTTTCGCTCCTTTACAAAATACGATATTTTTGCTTTTGCACCTATATAGGTGCAAAAATAGCATAACACCACCATATAATAAAGTCAAGCATTTTTGTTCTCAAATAGGTGCAAAGGAGTGACTTGACGGTGAATGCGGAAATTGAAAAACGTGTGGGAATGAATATCCGCATCCTGCGTGAGCGCAGGGGTATGACCCAGGAAACCCTTGCCGCAAAGCTGCAGCTGAACGGCTGCGACATCACCCGCAGCGCCGTCGCAAAAATCGAGGTTGGGCAGCGTCACCTTTACCCGGATGAGGTCATTTTGCTCAGGGAGATCCTGCAGGTTTGTTATAAAGAGATTTTTGACATCAGTCCGCTATGCAATTATGCGCCGCAGGATACCGCTTCTAAATAAGGAAAGACCGGGAGATAACCCGGTCTTTTGTGTTGCATTTTGAATGTGAAAATCCTATAATAGGTGAGAAGGGGTGATTCTATGCAACGATTTGACAAACTGGTGCGCGACAAGATCCCGCAGATCATCGAAGCAAGCGGCAAGACACCCATCACGCGGGTGTTGGATAGGGAAGAGTACCTTGCCTGCTTGGAGAAAAAACTTGACGAGGAAGTATGCGAGTTCCATGAAAGCAAAGCCATGGAGGAGCTGGCAGACATTCTGGAGGTCGTGTATGCATTGGCGGAGGCGCATGGCTGCAGTGTGCAGGAATTGATGGAGATATATCAAAGGAAGCGCGATGCTCGTGGAGGCTTTGCGGAACGGATCTTCCTGATCGGAAACGCCGAAAAAGATGAAAAAACATAAAAAGCTCTTGACAAATGCCCCTTTCAACTGCTATAATACGAAAGCTGTGTGACAGAGCAGTGTATATGGGGGTATAGCTCAGCTGGGAGAGCGCTTGAATGG
>JAZNNV010000234.1:0-5477 GCA_045580465.1 Faecousia sp. | reverse complement strand
CATGCCGTCGAATTTGCGGTGCTTCAGCTCGTCAAAGCTCTTGTAAAAGGACAGAAGATGCTCCTGCGATACGTTCTTGGAGCGGTGGGTGCTGGTGTGCATCAGCTCCAGATTCACCTGCAGCGGCGTATTGCCCAGCAGACGGCTCAGCTGTGTTTCCGTGACGATCTTGGTGGGCATCAGGTTCAGCAGAACGATCTCCAGCGGACGGATGTCCTGCGTCAGCGCCCGGTTCTGGGTCATGACGAAGATATTCTCTTGCTGCAGTGTTCCTGCTGCAGGCAGGTCATTGGGGATCCGGATCGGCACGGCTTTCCCTCCTTTTCGCTCATTTGGAGTATTTTACTCCAAATTCTGCATTTTGTCAATTGCCGTACCGGGATAATAGTAGCCCAAAATCTGAAGATAGCTATAGCCCCGCAGTGCCATTGCCTGCGCCCCTGACTGGCTCATGCCGACCCGGTGTCCTTTCCCTGAAGTGGTAATGTAAATTCCATGCTCATGCGGCTCGATCACGAAGGCGGTGGAGTTCAGATTCAGCAATTTGCGAAGCTGCAGACCCGTGTAGACCGTACCGCCGATGCTGATGGTGTCAATGCCGCCACCCTCGGTGCGGGTGATGCAACCGATCCAGCTGTAGGGTGTACCGGGAAGCGATTCTCCCAGCGCCTCCTGAAACTGCTGTGCCGAAAAATACACCTCATATCTGTGGTGATCCATCTGCTCCTCTCCGGGGCTCAAAAGCGCCTGCAGATAGGGATATTGTACACCCCAAACTGCCTGCGCGTCCTCCGTTTTTCCCCCGGAGCAGCAAAAATAGGTCGCTTCGATCAGCTCCCCCTGATACCGCAGAACTTCTCCCTCCGTCCCTTCGACTGCAGCAACAGCTCTGTCAATATCCTCCTGATAGCCCAGACCATCCAGATAGTCCTCCGGCGACACATACGCCTGACAGCAGCCGCCTTCGGTGCAGATCGCGCCCATCGGATGCCGGTTTTCCAGCTGACGGCGCAACGCATAGGTCCGGGCAACCACCGCCTGCGCACAAAGTGCTTCGTGGTCGAAGCTGGTAGGCATTTCCGCCAGAATAACACCGACCAAATACTCCTCCAGCACCATCTCCCCCGTCTGCCCTGACGGCATCAGCACCCGGATGCTTACCGGCTCAGGTTCTGCCGGAAGCGTTGGATGTGTTGGTAATATTTGGGTTGGTGCAGTTGTCTCTGTTATTGCGGTCGTCTCCTGTGCATCAGAAGTCGCAACCCTTGCGCCAAGCTGCAGGACAAGGCATGGGACGATCATTCCCATAAGGAAAGATCCCAGCAGCCGTAAATGTGTTCGTTTCATTCGTGATCCCTCCGCTTAAATTGTAGCAAGGGATGCGTAAAACATTTGACGCAAGCAGTCGAAAATTTTTCCAAATTTTTGCGGGTTCTTGACAGTTTTCGATTGCACGCGTATAATTTAAGGGAACACTTCAAAAATGGAGCAATCTATGAAAAGAATTATCAAGCGGATCCTTCCAATTCTACTTTGCCTGATCGTGATCATCAGCATTGCGTGGTATCTTCTGCAGTATGATCCCGCATTTACGCAGGATATGCTGGTGGGCGGCGCACGTTATTTTGAAAGTCAGGGTAATCATTCCCTTGCCAAATGGCTTTACAATCAGGCTTATTATCAGTGCGGTGGCGATGATGCGGTCATCATCGAGCTTGCCGAACGCTTCAAGGCAAATAACAATTATACAAAGGCAGAGGTCACCCTTTCCAAGGCGATCGCCGAGGGTGGCTCTGTGGAGCTTTACATCGCGCTGTGCAAGACCTATGTGGAGCAGGACAAGCTCCTCGACGCTGCGACCATGCTGGAAAACGTGCCTGATCCTGCGATCAAGGCAGAGCTTGATGCCCTGCGTCCTGCTGCCCCGGTCGCCAATCCCTCGCAGGGTTTTTACAGCCAGTACATCACTGTCAGCTTTGAAACGACCGACGGTCAGCTCTACGTTTCCTATGACGGCGCATTTCCCTCCACCGAAACTGATCTCTATACGCCCGGCGTTCAGCTGACGGGCGGTGAAAATATCCTCTATGCCATTTCCGTCGGTGAAAACGGGCTGGTCAGTCCCGGTGTCCATTTTGGCTACACCATCGGCGGTGTCATTGAGGAGATCACCATTGAAGATCCCGCACTGGATGCACTGCTGCGTGAGCAGCTGGGTGTGGATGCCGGAACACAGCTGATGTCCAGCGACCTGTGGTCGATCACTTCTTTGACCGTCCCGCAGGATACCAAGGATCTTTCCGACCTGATCCGTCTTCCCTATTTGCAGACGCTGATCGTTGAGAACATTGATTTCCCCTCGATGCAGATGCTTTCGGCACTGACACAGCTGAAGCAGCTGACCGTCCGGGGCTGCGCCCTTTCCGGCACGGATCTCACCGCCATTGCAGTGCTGCCGAATCTGGAGCATCTCATTCTCTCGGATTGCAGTCTTTCCAGCATCAAACCGCTGTCCAACGCGAAGAATCTGGTGACCCTCGATCTGAGCAAGAATACCCTGCGTGATATCTCCCCGCTGTCGTTCATGGACAAGCTGATCTCTCTGAACGTGAGCAACAATGCGCTGACCGACCTCAATTCCCTCAGCGCCCTGACCACCCTGCAGGAGCTTGACGTATCCTACAACTCCCTGACCTCCGTTGCGGCACTTCGTACCTGCACCGCATTGCTCAAGCTGAATCTTTCCAACAATCAGCTGGACAAGATGGCGGAACTGCCCGACACCGCGCTGCAGAGTCTGGATCTGTCCTCCAATGTGCTGACGGATGTTGAAAATCTGGCAACCTTCACCACCCTGGCGGAGCTTGACCTCTCGAACAATCAGCTGACAGACATCTCCCCTCTCAGCGAACTGAATAACCTCACTGTTTTGCGTGTCTCCCGCAACAACGTTTCGGAGCTTCCTCAGTGGAAGAGCTCCTGCGCCCTGACCGCGATCGACGCATCCTACAACAAGCTCACCTCTGTTGCACCGCTGAAGGGTCTGTTCCAGCTCAACCGGGTGAATCTGGACTACAACAACATCTCGAATGTCAATCCCCTTGCGGACTGTCACAATCTGATCCTTGTTGACATTTTCGGCAACCCGGTTTGGGATGTTTCCAAGCTGACCGATCAAAACATCATCGTCAACTACGATCCCACATAACGTTAAAAGACCTGCTGAAATTCAGCAGGTCTTTTCTTGTGTACATTCGCTGCATTTGGAGCAATCACCGCAGCAGCCCTTTTTCTTTTTTCTGAAGATCACATACAGGCTGTAGGCTGCGATCAGCGCAAGGATGATCCATTCGATCAGACCCATAGCAATCCTCCGATCAGGTAGACGACCCATGCCACCAGCCATGCGATCACACACTGCATCAGCACGATTCCGACGGTCTTCCAGCCGGAGTTCATCTCACGGCGGATCGTTGCCACCGCAGCGACACAAGGTGTGTACAAAAGTGTAAAGGTCAAAAAGCTTGCCGCGCTGCGCAGGGTAAACAGCTGATGCAGCGCCGTGGTCAGCTGCTCGTTGCTGACGCCCAAAATCACGCCAAATGTACCGACCACCGCCTCCTTCGCGGTAAAGCCGGACACCAGCGCCGTCACCATCCGCCAATCGCCAAAGCCCAGCGGCTCAAAGATCGGAGCGACGAATTTGCCGACACTTGCCAGAATGGACTCGGCGCTGTCCGCCACCACATTCAGCCGAAGGTCGAAATTCTGCAGGAACCAGATGATGATGGTGATCACAAAGATGACACCAAAGGCGCGCTGCAGAAAGTCCTTTGCCTTCTCCCACATCAGAAGCAGCACACTTCTCATGGACGGAAAGCGGTAATTGGGCAGCTCCATCACAAAGGGAATGGGCTTACCCCGGAAGGCTGTGGACTTCATCAGGAGCGCCGCCAGTACGCCAACCAGCATGCCGCCAAAATACAGCGCGATCATAACAGCCACTTCATGACCCGGGAAAAATGCTGCGGCAAAGACCGAATAGATGGGAATTTTGGCGGAGCAGCTCATGAAAGGCGTCAGGACAATGGTCATTTTGCGGTCACGCTCAGACGACAACGTACGCGTTGCCATGATCGCCGGCACAGAGCAGCCGAAGCCGATCAGCATCGGCACGAAGCTGCGACCGGAAAGACCGATCTTTCGCAGCAGCTTGTCCATCACAAATGCTACACGCGCCATATAGCCGGAGTCCTCCAGAATGGAAAGGAAGAAGAACAGCACCACGATCACCGGCAGGAAGCTCAGCACACTTCCCACGCCGGCGAAAATGCCGTCGATGATCAGGCTATGTACGATGGGATTGATGCCGTAGTCGGTCAGCAGATTGTCCGCAAATATAGTCAAGCCGTCGATGGCATAGGCAAGCACATCCGATAAGAATGCGCCGATGACCTCAAAGGTCAGATAGAAGATCAGTCCCATCAAGCCGATAAACACCGGCAGCGCCCAGATACGGTGGGTCAGGATCTTGTCGATCTTCATGCTGCGCTGATGCTCTTTGCTTTCATGGGCTTTCACAACGCAGGCTGTGCAGACATCCTCGATAAAGTTATACCGCACATCCGCCAAAGCAGCATTGCGGTCAAGACCCGTTTCCGCCTCCATTTCGATGACAGAATGCTCCAGCAGCTCCTTTTCGTTTTGGCTCAGCTGCAGCATCTCAAGAAAATCGCAGTCATCCTCGATCAGCTTGATGGCACAGAAACGGCGGGAAATATCCACATTTCTCGCATGGTCCTCGATCAGGTGGCTGACCGCATGGATACAGCGGTGGACCGGTCCGTCAGGACAAAAGTCGATGACCTGCGGCAGTGTTTTTTCCTTTGCAGTCTTGACAAGGGTATCGAGCAGCTCCGAAACGCCCTCGTGCCTGACCGCGCTGATGGGTACCACGGGAACGCCCAACATCCTCGACATTTTCTGCACATCCACGCTGCCGCCGTTGCCGGTCAGCTCGTCCATCATATTCAGCGCAATGACCGTCGGCACACGCAGCGCAAGCAGCTGCAGCGTCAAATAGAGATTTCGTTCCAGATTGGTGGCATCCACAATATTGAGGATCGCATCCGGCTTCTGCTTTAGGATGAAATCCCGGGTCACCACCTCTTCTTCCGAGTAAGGACGGATGGAGTAAATACCCGGCAGGTCCACAACCTGATGCTCTGTGCCGCGGATGACACCGACCTTCTGATCTACCGTGACACCGGGAAAGTTGCCAACGTGCTGATTGGAGCCGGTAAGGGCATTGAAAAGAGTGGTTTTGCCGCAATTCTGATTGCCGGCAAGGGCAAAAATCATACCTGCTCCTCCTTCAAGGTGATCTTTCCGGCATCCTCACGACGGATCGTCAGCTCATAGCCGCGCAGTCTGATCTGAATGGGAACGCCCATGGGCGCGACTTTCTGAAGAAGTCG
>JAZNNV010000233.1:0-5510 GCA_045580465.1 Faecousia sp. | reverse complement strand
CAAGCCTTAAATAACAGGTAGTCACCAGTTCAAAAACTGGTGGCTACTATAATTTTTGCCTTGCAGGCAAAAATGCAAATCGAGTCCCTTCCGGCGACCAATAAGCCAGTTGCCCTTTTTGACAAAATAGGCTATAATAGACGCAATATCACGAAAGTGAGGTCGCCTCATGAACATACTGGTCATCAACGGCAGCCCCAAGGGCAAGAACTCCGTCACGTTGCAGACGGTCAACTATCTGCAGATCCTGCACCCGGAGCATCAGTTTGAAATCCTCCACGCGGGACAGTCCATCAAGCAACTGGAAAAGGACTTCTCCCCTGCCCTCGCCGCCATCGAAAAGGCGCAGCTGCTGCTGTTTTCCTACCCCGTATACACCTTCATCACCCCCTGCCAGCTCCACCGCTTCATCGAGCTGCTGAAGGGCGCAAAGATCGATCTTTCCGGGAAATTTGCTTCCCAGCTGACCACCTCAAAGCACTTCTATGACATGACCGCCCACCGCTATATTGAGGACAACTGCGCTGATCTTGGTCTCCGTTACATCACGGGTCTTTCTGCCGACATGGACCACCTGACCACCAAAAAGGGTCGGCAGGAAGCGGAGAATTTCCTGCGGTTTTTGGAGTGGTCTGTGGAAAACGGCATCTGCGAAACACCCTCCTGCACCCCTACCCATGTGTCATCTTTGCCCGCCAGCGTCCCCACAACCACCAGCGAAGAAAAGAGCGGTGATGTGGTGATCGTTGCGGACCTGCAGGAAGACGACACCCGGCTGCAGGCGATGATCGACCGCTTCCGCGCCGTTATGCCCCGCAAGACCCGCATCGTCAACATCCGCACTTACCCTTTCCGGGGTGGCTGCCTCGGCTGCTTTAACTGTGCCGTCAGCGGCAAGTGCATCTATACCGACGGCTTCGACGACTATCTGCGCAATGAAATTCAGACCGCCGATGCCATCGTCTATGCTTTCACCATCCGGGATCACTCCATGGGCGCCCGCTTCAAGATGTACGATGACCGTCAGTTCTGCAACGGTCACCGCACCGTCACCATCGGCATGAGCGTGGGCTATCTGATCAGCGGCGATCTGCGCAGCGAGCAAAATCTGCAGACCATCCTGCAGGCACGGGCGCAGGTCGGCTCCAACTATCTTGCGGGCATCGCCACCGATGCTGTAGATCCCGACAACGCCATTGACGATCTGTGCGCTAAGCTCACCTATGCGCTGGAGCATCAGTATCTGCCGCCGCAGAATTTCTACGGCATCGGCGGCATGAAGGTCTTCCGTGACCTGATCTGGCTGATGCAAGGCATGATGAAGGCTGACCACAAGTTCTACAAGTCCCACGGACAGTATGACTTCCCGCAAAAGCAGTGGCCCAAAATGCTTGCCATGTACGCCGTTGGCGCGCTGCTTTCCAGCAAAAAGCTGAAAGCCAAAATGGGCAGCGCAATGACCGACGGCATGCTGATGCCCTACAACAAGGTTTTGGAAAAAGCCCGAAAAAACGCACAAAAAACTGACCTGTGATCACAGGTCAGTTTTTTTCGGCAAGGTTTTCAGAAGGATCAGGGTGTAGCCCACCACGATCAGGCACAACAGGATATGCTTCGTCCATTCGATCCACGGCGCGCCCCATTCCCGGGAAAAGGCGCTGCTGGCGTTCAAAAGGCTGTGGGACAGAATGCACGGAAGCAGCGAGCCGCCTCTGTGGAAGATCACAACAAACAAAAATCCAAAGGCAACAGCGGATACAATTTGCACCAGATTGTCCAACACATCCATACCGCTGCCGTTGAGCAGATTCATGATATGTCCCAAGCCGAAGGTCACGCTGGAAACGATCACCGCCCATTTCAGGCTGTCCCGCTCCATGGCTTTGAACAAAAAGCCGCGGAAGATCAGCTCCTCCAAAAATCCCACACAGAGCATCTTCAGGATGAAAAACGCCGTTCCCGGCAGATCGTAATTCATGCCCAACGGATTAAAAAGGTTGACACATGTAACGACGATCAGCGGCACATAATACAGAAACCGCCCTGCGGGTACGTCGGTTTTGCAGAGTCCGTATTCGCCGAGAAGTCCGTTTTTCTTCAGGAAAAGAAACAAAAATGCACTCAAGCCAAGGGCAAAGACCGCAGCCGCAAGGCTCTCGATCCCAATCACTCTTGATATTTCCTCAAATACGCTCATGCCCACCACGTAGACGCCGATCAGTGCCAGCGCAAAGCCGAGCTTCGATTTGTCGTAAAACTTTTTCATGGCATTCCTCACAGCAGCGCTTCCAACTTGTCCAGATCCTCCTGCGTGGTAGACCATGTGGTCGCCATGCGCACGACGGCATGATCCTTGTCCAGCCACTCCCACAGCGTCACCGCCACATCCTTGCGCAGGCGCTGGAGGGTCGCCTTGTCAAGGATCGGGAACTGCTGATTGGTATACGAATCCATGTACAGCTTGTAACCCTTTTGCTGCAGGATGGATTTCAGCTTTTCTGCCAAGTCAACAGCATGCTTTCCGATTTCAAAATACAGTCCGTCCGTAAACAGTGCATCGAATTGCGCGCCAAGTAATCTGCCCTTTGCCAGCAGCGCGCCACGCTTTTTGATGCGGTTCATCCAGTGCGCCGGCATATTTTTGTGGGTAAACACCACCGCCTCGCCGCACAGCGCGCCCGCCTTTGTTCCGCCGATGTAAAACACATCGCAAAGCTCTGCAATATCCTGCAGGGTCACGTCGGTGTTGTGGCTCATCAAGCCATAGGCAAGACGCGCGCCATCCATAAACAGCGGGATGCTGTAATCATAGCAGACATCCGCCAGTTCTTTCAGCTCCTGCTTGCTGTAAAGTGCGCCGTACTCCGTGGGATGGGAGATGTACACCATGCCGGGGTAAACCATGTGTTCGTGGGATTCATCCGCGTAAAAGGTTCTCAGCAGCGTGCGGACATCCTCTGCCTTCAGCTTGCCCTGCTGTTGGGGCAGGGTCAGGATCTTGTGACCGGCATACTCCAAAGCACCCGCTTCGTGGGCTTGGATGTGTCCGGTTTCAGCCGAGATAACGCCCTCAAATTCCTGCAGCATGGTGGAAATGACGATGGCATTGGTCTGGGTACCTCCTGCGAGGAACTGCACCTGCGCATCCGGGCAGCCGCAGGCTGCCTTAATCTTTTCGGCGGCAGAGGCACAATATTCATCCAAGCCATAGCCGCTCTGCACCTCAAGATTGGTATCGATCAGGCGCTGCAGCACCTTGGGGTGCGCGCCGGTAATGTAGTCACTTTCAAAAGAGATCATGTTTTGTCCTCCTTCACATGGTCACGTAATCGCAGGGTCGGCAGCCCAGCAGCCGCATGATCTGCAGCTCATCAAAGGCATCGTACACCGCGTTGTGCAGTTCATGATACGAGCCGTTTCCCGAAAGAAGCCGCAGCATCGGCTCGACGCCGTAGTTGGACTTCATTCTGCCGGTGCTGAAGCATGGGGCTGTGCAGGGGATCTTCGGATTGTTCTGCCGGTAAGCCGCGATGCGTATGATGTCGTGCCAGCCAAAGTCCGCAAATTCCGGCAAGTGGTTGCGGTCAAAAGAAGCGTTGTAGGCAAAAAGCTCCGTCACACCGTAGCTCTGAAGCCATGCACGCAGCTCCCCCAGCGCTTCCGGGCGGGTGCAGACAACGGGTGCGGGGTTTGACTCCACAAATAACTCGTTTTCATACATACCGCCGATCTCAAATTCCGGCGTAATGATATGATAGCGGGCATCCACCGGCTGAAAGCTGTCGCAATCGGCGATCACCGTGCCGATGGACATCACCTGATCTGCCCAGTTCGTTTCCGTATCGATCACTGCAAAAAAAGCCATGTCTGCACCTCCTTTTTCTTTATTATACAGAAAAATCGTCACGAATCAAGAGAAACTCTTGACACAGCGCCGGTCAGGTGTTGTATACTAAAGAAAAAACGAGGAGGAATCACCATGGCACTGATCGACGGTTGTCAGGAGGGCAAGCACACGCCCTGTCTTGTGGAGGTCAAATGCCCCAGCTGCGGCGAGGAGCTGGAGGTATTCGTCAAAATGGGCGGCGCGATCTCGGAAACGGGTCGCATCGTCAGCGATGAGAAATGCCCCTGCGGCCACGTGATCGCGGCAGGCACAGCCCTCAGCGAGCTGGAAGAAGTATGAAAAACAGAGGATCCCGAAAATGGGATCCTCTGTTTGCTTTTTATTATCTCTTGACTCTTGCGTTGCCGCCCCAGACGCTCCAAACCACGTCCTCGTCAGCAGGCTGTGCGTAGTCAGTCAGGAAGGTGGTTGCCAGTGCGCCGGATGCCCAGCCGAACTGGATCCACTTCTCGGACTCCCAGCCACGCAGGATGCCGTAGAGCATGCCGCCCACGAAACCGTCGCCGCCGCCGATGCGGTCCAGAACGGTGATGCGGCGGGGTTCCACAACATGCCACTCGTCGCCGGCAAGCATGATCGCGCCCCACAGATGGGAGTTGACGTTCTCGACCTGACGCAGGGTGGTTGCGAAAACGGATGCATTGGGGAACTGAGCCTTGACGCGCTTGATCATCTCCTTGAAGGAGTCGATCTTGGCGGCGATGTCCTTGCCGCCTGCCTCAGGACCCTGAACGCCCAGACACAGCTGGAAGTCTTCCTCGTTGCCGATGAGAATATCAGCAACGGATGCGATCTCAGTGCAGATGTCGTGCAGTTCCTGCTCACGGCCCTTCCAGAAGGAAGCGCGGTAGTTCAGGTCGAAGGAGATCAGGGTGCCGTACTTCTTGGCGGCGCGTGCCAGCTCCAGGCAGAACACGCTGGTGTCATGAGACAGCGCACCGATCAGACCGGACAGATGCAGGATGCCAACGCCCTCCTGACCGAAAATGCGGTCCAGATCAAAGTCCTTGATGTTCAGCGTACGACCAACCTCGCCGGCGCGGTCATTGCAGACACGGGGGCCACGGGAGCCATAGCCGGAGTCAGCGATGTTGAACTGATGGCGGTAGCCCCAGGGATCACCCTGCTCCACTTCCTTGCCCTCGTAATCCATGCCACGGGAGCACAGGTCGCGCTTGATGAAATCAGCGATGGGGCTGTCCTTGACGAAGGTGGTCAGCACCTTGGTGGGCAGACCCAGATAAGCGGAAATGGAGGCAACGTTGGTCTCAGCGGAGGTTGCCTGCATCATAAACATGTTGGAGGATGCAACGGGCTGACCGTTGGGAGGGGTGATACGAACACCCATACTGGTGGGAACGACCAGTGCGTACTTGCAATTTTCACGAAGCTTCATAGTAAATTTCCTTTCTATTATACGTCGTACTGAGTAGCGGAGGTGTTGCCACCGTGACCGGTCCAGTTGGTGTGGAAGAACTGACCCCGGGGAGCGTCGATCCGCTCGTAGGTGTGAGCGCCAAAGAAGTCGCGCTGTGCCTGCAGCAGGTTTGCGGGCAGACGGTCGCAGCGATAGCCATCATAGTAAGCAAGTGCGGAGGAGAAT
>JAZNNV010000232.1:0-3091 GCA_045580465.1 Faecousia sp. | reverse complement strand
ACTTTGACAGCGTGCTGTCTACCACCATTCTGGGCCTGTACAATGCGATGTCCGGTTCCGCCTTCTCCCAGGCAACCGTTCTGGCACTGTCCATCCAGCCCTACATTAACGCATCCATCATCATTCAGCTGCTGACCATTGCAATTCCTGCACTGGAGCGTCTGCAGAAGGATGGCGGCGAAGAGGGCAAAAAGAAGCTCAACATGATCACTCGTTTGACGACTATTGGTCTGGGCCTGCTGATGGGCTGGGCATATTACATGATGCTCATCAACTCCGGCGCCGGCATCATCACGGATGACGGCTTCCTGGCTGCAGTGGTCATCATCCTTGCCTTCACCGCAGGTTCTGCCGTGGTTATGTGGCTGGGCGAGCAGATCACCGAGCATGGTATTGGCAACGGTATCTCCATGATCCTGTTTGCGAATATCATCTCCCGTATCCCTGCAAGCATCAATGACCTGTTTGTGATCTTCTTCAACACGGAGAAGGCTCCCACCTGGTGGATCGGTGTCATTGAAGTTGTTCTGTCGGCTGCACTGATCGTCCTGATCGTTTTCGTCAACGATGCAGAGCGCCGCATTCCCGTCCAGTATGCAAAGCGCGTTGTGGGCCGCAAGGTTTACGGCGGTCAGAACACCAACCTGCCCATCAAGGTGAGCATGACCGGTGTTATGCCCGTTATCTTTGCTTCCTCTATCGCTTCTCTGCCTGCTACCATCTGCACCTTCGGCGGATGGACCAAGGGCTGGTGGTATGAGAATGTCTTCAGTGCTGATAGCTGGATCTACGCGATCTGCTATTTCCTGTTGATCTTCTTCTTCAGCTGGTTCTACGCTTCCATTCAGTACGATCCCGTTGAGATCTCCAACAACCTGAAGAAGAACGGCGGTTTCATTCCCGGCTTCCGTCCCGGCAAGCCCACCTCCGACTTCATCAAGAAGGTCATCAATAAGATCGTCATCTTCGGTGCTGTTTACCTTGGCATCGTCGCACTGCTGCCCATCATCTCCGGCAACCTGATCAATGCTTATGTTGATGGTCTGTTTGCCTCTACTCACGAGGTTTACGCTGCAGTTCATGCGATGGCAATCGGCGGCACTTCCGTCATCATCGTTGTCAGCGTTGCGCTGGAAACCGTGAAGGCATTGGAAGCTCAGATGCTGATGCGTCACTACAAGGGCTTCCTCGACTGATTTGGAGGATGGCAGGATGAATTTAATCCTACTGGGCGCACCGGGCGCCGGAAAGGGGACACAAGCGGAGCTGCTTGTTAAAAAGCTCTCCATCCCCGCCATTTCGACCGGTAATATGCTCCGGGAGGCCATCGCAAACGGCACTCCTCTGGGCAAGCAAGTAAAGAAAATCATGGACGAAGGTTCTCTCGTTCCCGACGATGTCATCCTTGACATCGTCGCGGAGCGGGTCTCCCGGGATGATTGCGCAAACGGCTTTATCCTCGACGGTGTGCCTCGCACACTGGCACAGGCAGAAGCACTGGAAGCGCGAAACATCCATATCGACCATGTTGTTTCTATTGAGATTGACGACAGCGAGATCGAAGGCCGTATGACCGGCCGCCGGGTCTGCAGCAAATGCGGAGCCAGCTATCACGTTGTTGCCAATCCTCCGAAGGCCGAAGGGTTCTGCGATCTTTGTCAGAGTGAGCTGATCATCAGAAAGGATGACACCGTCGAAACGGTGCGTCACCGCCTGAATGTCTACCATGCTCAGACAGAGGTGCTGAAGGACTTCTACAGCGCACGCGGCAAGCTGCGTCTGGTGGAAGGCAATCAGCCCATCGAAGATGCCAATCGGGACATCCTTGCGGCAATAGGGGCAGAAGTATGATAGCAATCAAAAATGAACGAGAGCTGAGTCGGATGCGTCAGGCTTGTAAAATTACCGCGGCGGCCCGTGCCTTGGCAGGGGCAATGGTAAAACCCGGCATCACGACAAAGCAGATCGATCAGGCCGTACACGATTATATCGTCAGTCAGGGCGCGAGACCGTCGTTCCTGAACTATAACGGCTATCCGGCAAGTGCCTGCATCTCTGTCAACGGCACGGTGATCCACGGAATTCCGGGCGATTACGTCCTGAAGGATGGTGACATCGTTTCCATTGACGTGGGCGCGCACTATCTGGGCTTTCATGGCGATTGCGCAGCGACTTTCCCCTGCGGCACAGTCAGTGCCGAGGCCGAAAGGCTGATCAATGTCACGAAGCAGAGCTTTTTCGAGGGCATTCGCTTCGCGACCCGCGGACACCGTGTGTCCGATATCTCCCACGCCATTCAGACGTATGTGGAGTCTAACGGTTATTCGGTTGTGCGATCCTTCGTAGGTCACGGCGTAGGCGCGCAGCTGCATGAGGAGCCGGAAGTACCGAATTTCGGTGCGCCCGGACGTGGACCAAGACTGATCCCCGGCATGACATTAGCCATCGAACCGATGGTGAATGAGGGCGTCCATGATGTCCGTGTGCTGAAAGATGGCTGGACAACTGTCACAGCTGACGGAAAGCTCTCGGCCCACTATGAAAATACTGTACTCATCACCGACGGCGAGCCGGAAATACTCACCGTCACTGAAGGACTTTAACTATGGACCCAGAACGATTATCGGATATTCAAATTGCGGATGTGGTGATATCCACAGCCGGTAGGGATAAGGGTAAGCTGTTCTACGTCATCGACGTTGACCCGGTTTATCTGAACCTGGTGAATGGAAAGGACCGCACACTGGAAAAGCCGAAGCACAAAAAGCGCCGGCATGTAGGAAAGGTCCTTCGCTCTGAGACCAGAGTCGCCGACAAGCTAAGAAACGGCGACAAAGTGCTCAACAGCGAATTACGAAGAGATCTGGCTTTTTTAAGCCGGGAAATGCAAAGTAACGACCTAGGAGGTTTCTGACTTGGCAAAAGACGACGTAATCGAGATTGAGGGCATCGTAATCGATGCACTGCCGAATGCAATGTTCACAGTTGACATTGGCAACGGACACACCATTCTGGCACACATTTCCGGCAAGCTCAGAATGAACTTTATCAAGATCTTGCCCGGTGACAAGGTAACCGTACAAATGTCTCC
>JAZNNV010000231.1:0-3425 GCA_045580465.1 Faecousia sp. | reverse complement strand
TCCTTTGAGCAGCTGGATCTGCAGACGCTGGAGAGAACACCTGCACCGCTTACAGTCAAGCTGCGTCCCGGTGAAATGAAGGTGCTGTTCCTCAGCCGCAACATCGCACCGCTGCTGACAGAGCAAAGAATCGTGCATCTTGGCGAGGAATATCAGCTTCTGTCCCACACCGGCAACTACCTGACGCTGGATACTGTGTGTTATTCCAAGGACGGAGTGGATTACAGCGAGCCGCTGCCTTGTATGGGCGTGCTGCAGCAGCTGCTGGAGGAGCGCTATGCGGGCAAGCTCTATCTGAAGTATCATTTTAATGTCCGCACAATGCCCCGGACGATGTCCCTTTTGGCGGAAACCGGCTATCTTCTGTCGGCGCAGGTGAACGGTCAGCCGATCACCTTTGACAGACCCTCCAAGCTGGAGCGCAACTTCCTTGAGTCGGATATTGCCGAATTGATAAAAACCGGTGACAATGAGATCGTCATGTGCCTTGACTATTACCAGACCGAGGATGTCTACTACGCCCTCTTCGGTGAGAACGTGACGGAGTCGCTCCTGAACTGCCTTGCCTATAAGACGGATATTGAAGCGGTCTATCTGCACGGCGATTTTGGTGTATACGAGCAAAACGGCTTCAAACCCGGTCAGAAACAGCGTGTTCTGCTGGGTGAAACGTTCTGTATTGATGCCTTGCCTGACGTGGTTTCCAATCCTATTACGGACGGCATGCCGTTCTTTGCCGGCACGCTGAAGCTGCGGCAGATGCTGATGCTGGAGGACAGCAACGTCTGTCTGGAATTCAAGGGCAAGCTGCAGGCAATCAAGGTGTTTGTAAACGGTCAGGAAGCCGGTCTGATGCTGATGGATAACCGCCTTGACATTTCCAAGTATGCTGTGGTGGGCGAGAATACCATCGAGCTGGAGCTGATCGTCAGCAACAGAAATCTGCTTGGACCGCACCATGCAATGGATGAAGAACCGGAATTTGTCGGTCCGTCTACCTATACAATGAAAGGTACATGGACGAACGGAAAGAGTACCCAGTACAGAGACAGCTATTCCTTTGTGGTGCCGGATCTGTGCTGATTGGAGAATGATATGATTATTAACTACACGGAGGAGGTCAAAGCTGCCAATGGTTACCGTCAGGACTACCTTGACAGTGTACGCAAGCTGATCAGCAAAAAGCTGGAGGCTTGCGCGGAAGACCGCCAAAACAGAGCGCCTTTTATCCTGAATCAGCCTGAAGCTGCCCGGAAAGAACTGATCGACCTGATGGGCTGGCCGATGACGGAGGAGATCAGAAAGCCCCTTTCGGTGGAGCGTCAGCTCCTGAAAGAGGAAAACGGCGTCAGACTGTACCGTATGAAATTTGAGATCTTTGGAGGCTTCTATTTCTACGGCACGTTCTTTGAGTACGTGGATCAAAAGCTGCCTTTTGTCATGGTTCAGCATGGCTACGGCGGCACATCAGAGCAATGCAGCGGTCTTTTTGAGATGGGAACGTCCATTTACAACAACATGGTTCAGCGCGTTGCGGCGAAGAAAGTTCATGCATTCGCCCCGCAGCTGCTGATGTGGTTCCCAGATCGCTATGACATCGATCATGAGCGGATCGTTCTCGATGCCAAGCTGAAGCAGATCGGCGGCTCGATCACGGCGCTGGAGATCTACTGTCTGCGCTGCTGCCTAACCTATTTTGAAGGCTTGGACTGCGTCGATGCCGATAAAATGGCGATGGTGGGACTTTCCTATGGCGGATATTTTACGCTGCATACCATGGCGCTGGAAACAAGACTGAAGGCGGGCATCTGCTGCTGCTATTTCAATGACCGCACAAAATTTATTTTCCCGGATTGGACATGGAAAAATGCGGCGACGAAGTTCCTCGACAGTGAAGTGGCGCTGCTGACCTATCCAAGACGGCTCTGGATCGCTCTGGGTGACAAGGATGATACCATCCATGTTGACACCGGCACGGAGGAATACGGGCGCCTGAAGCGAGAGCTGACCCTTGCAGGGGTTGAAGACAACTGGCTCAGCTTCACGGTTTTTGACGGTGAACATGAATTCTGCCCGGACGATACCCTGATTGACGAATTGGTGGCTGCGTTGAAGCAGCAACCTTGAAAGGATGAATGATATGCAATACATTTCTGCCGGAATCGAACAATTTACACGTGCGACGACTCCTCCTGCACCTTATATCCGCAAAGGATTTGAACTGACGTCCAAGCCTGAAAAGGCTGTGATCCGTATGACCACCAACGGCTTTTACCGTCTGTTTATCAACGGCACGGAAATTACCAAGAGCATTCTTGCGCCTTACATCTGCAATTCCAATCACGTGACCTATTACGATGATTATGAGATCGCCGAGTATCTGACAGCGGGCAAAAATGCAATTGGCGTGATCCTCGGCAACGGTCAGGCAAATCCTTTCTGGCATGCGCTGGGATATCAGAATTCCTATAAGATCGGCACGCCCGTAAAGATGGCGCTGCAGCTGACTGCTGACGACGTTACCATTGAAAGCGATGCATCCTTCAAGACCCATTCGTCGCCCATGGTGTCTGATGTTTATCGCTATGGCGTGCATTATGATGCCCGACTGGAAATTGACGGCTGGAATCTGCCGGAATTCAACGACAGCGACTGGGCAAATGTCTACGAGGTGGAGGCACCTGCTGGAAAGCTTTTGAAATGCGAAGCTGACCTGATCGCACAGCGCGACGAGCTGAAGCCGGTCAGCATCGAGCTGCAGGAGGATTTCTATTTCCTGCATGAATCCATGGTGGAGCATTCCACACCGATTTTTGAGTCTTATGTAAAATCGGGCTACATGTACGATTTCGGCATTAATACTGCCGGTCTTGTTCGCCTGAAGATCAAGGGCGAGCGCGGTCAGAAGATCACCATGCGTTTTGGTGAAAAGCTTTTTGCTGACGGCAAGTTCAATCTGAACTCCGTCTACACCGTTAAGGGTGGTGTGGAAGACTATACCCAGATCCTGCACACCGACACCTATATCCTTAAGGGTGGGGAAGAGGAGGTCTATGTTCCCTTCTTTACATATCACGGCTTCCGCTATGTGCTGGTGGAGGGCTTGAAGCCGGAGCAGGCAACGGAAGATCTGCTGACCTTCCTTGTGATGAACTCGGATGTACCCCGCAGATCGGATTTCAAATGCTCGGACGAAACCTTCAATACGCTCTATCGGATGGGTGTCAATTCCGACCTTTCCAACTTCTGGTATTTCCCCACAGATTGCCCCCATCGTGAAAAGGCGGGTTGGACAAATGATATGTCCATGTCCTCGGAGCAGTTCCTGCTGACCCTTGACTGCAGCCAGAGCTTCCATGTATGGCTGGATGGATATATGGCAAGTCAGCGTGAAGACGGAACTTTGGATGCCATTGTCCCGACCC
>JAZNNV010000230.1:0-15281 GCA_045580465.1 Faecousia sp. | reverse complement strand
TTGGACTTTTCGGCGTAATGGGCATTTGGAGGACGGATTCGAAAGGGCGGCACCCCCGCATCGATAATTCTGTTGCATTCTCCCCGTTTGTGTGGTAAACTTTTTTCAACATCAGGCTTGATAATCCCTTAAATTATGCCTTTCTGTTTTTTAACAGCGGCTTTCAGCTTGTGAAAACAAGAACGATTAAAGGAATTGAACTTATGGCAAAGAAACCATCGATGCCGCTGCGGTGGGTCCGCTTGGACAACGCGGCAAAAATCTACCCCGCGGCAAGACGAAATAATTGGAGCAACGTGTTCCGGCAGTCCGTCACTTTGGTGGACGATGTGGACACGGATGTCCTGAAGTCCGCGCTGGAGGTAGCTGTCAAGCGTTTTCCCTCCATCGCCGCCCGCCTGCGCAAAGGCGCGTTCTGGTACTATCTGGAGCAGGTGGCAGCCGCGCCGGACATCCGGGAGGAGTACAGCTATCCCCTCACCCACATGAGCAAGCGCGAAATGCGCAAATGCGCCTTCCGCGTGATCGTTTTCCAAAATCGGATCGCTGTGGAATTTTTCCACTCCCTCACCGACGGCACGGGCGCGCTGATCTTCCTGAAAAATCTGGTGGCGGAGTATCTGGAGCAGAAATACCACATTGAAATCCCCCTTGAGGATGGGATTCTCGACCGCAAAGCACCGCCCAAGGAGGAAGAATTGGAGGATTGCTTCCCAAAAAATGCCGGTCCCATCCCCGCCAGCCGCAAGGATACCGATGCGTGGCATATGTCCGGTGAGCCGCAGCGTGACGGCTTTTTGCACCTGACCTGCTTCAAGGTTTCCGTCGAAGAAGCGTTGGCGATGGCACACAACTATCATGCCACCCTGACGGTATTCATGAGCGCCGTTATGATGAAGGCGCTGCTGAATCTGCAGCACAAAAAGAATCCGAATGTGCGCCGTCAAAAGCGGATCAAGCTTTTGATCCCCGTCAATTTGCGCAAGCTCTTCCCCAGTAACACCCTGCGAAATTTCGCTATGTACACCGTCCCGGAGCTGGATCCCCGTCTGGGCGAGTACACCCTTGAAGAGATCTGCGCAGTCATCAAGCACAAGATCGGCGCGGAATTTACCGCGAAGCACATGGGCAGCGTCATTGCCACCAACGTGGGCGACGAGCAAAATCCGCTGGTACGACTGATCCCCCTGCCCATCAAGAACATGGTCATGAAGGCGATTTTCGACAGCGTGGGCGAGAAAAAGTCCTGCCTGACCCTCTCGAACCTCGGTCAGGTAAAGGTGCCTGAGGCGATGGCTGCCTACGTCCGCCGTTTCGACTTTGTCCTCGGTGTTCAGGCGGCAGCGCCGTACAACTGCGGCATGCTGTCCTACGGCGATACCATCTACATCAACTTCATCCGCGACATCAAGGACGCGGAGCTGGAACGGCACTTCTTCGCCGTTTTGCAGGAGCTGGGGCTTTCCGTCACGGTGGAAAGCAACGAAAATGAGAGGTGAATCCTATGTACTGTGTAAATTGCGGCGTAAAGCTGGCTGATACGGAAAAGAAATGCCCCCTTTGCAATACGGTGGTTTGCCATCCCGACGTGAAGCAGCCGACAGCACAGCCGCTGTATCCCAGCGACAAGCTGCCCGTAAGTCGTTCCGGCTCACGAGGACTCAACGGCGCGGTGATCTTTTTGTTCGTCATCCCGCTGCTGGTCTGCTTTTTCGCGGATCGGTCGCTGGACGGCGTGCTGGATTGGTTCGGCTACGTCGCCGGCGCGCTGGTGATGATCTACGTGGCGTTCGCCCTGCCGATGTGGTTTGCACGACCCAATCCCGTCATCTTCGTACCATGTAATTTTGCCACGCTGGCACTTTATTTGCTGTATATCAACTGGGCAAGCGGCGGCAACTGGTTCTGGAGCTTTGCGCTGCCCATGGTTGGAGGTATATGCCTGATCGTCTCGGCGGTGGTGACCCTTCTTTACTATTTGCGTAAGGGAAAGCTGTACATCATCGGCGGCGCATTTATAGCGCTGGGCGCATTTATGCTGCTTGTAGAGTATCTGATGAACCTCACCTTCTCCCTGCCGGCGCTGGGATGGTCTGTTTACCCCTTGGTCGTGCTGGTGCTCTTTGGCGGTTTGCTGATCTATCTGGGTATCAACCGCCCCGCCCGTGAGATTTTGGAGCGAAAGCTGTTTTTCTGACAAATTCTTCCACCCATTGACAGTAATCGCATCCTATGATATAACCCTGTTGAGGTGAAAACGATGAAATACCGTCTGATTTTAGCGCTTTTGGTTTTGAGCCTCGTGCTGACCGCCTGCACCCTTCCCGCTCCTCCTACGGAGCCGACACAGCCGTCGGAAACGGAAAGCACGCCCACCCTCCCCACCGAATCCGATCCCACTGTTCCTACACAGACCGACCCCACAGAAGAAACCAAACCGGAGCATTCCCCCCTCTACATCCCGGGTCTGTCTGTGGAAGATGTGATCCGCTACTTCAACGAAGTCTGTCTGGATGCGGAGTTTGTTAACAACGGTGATGCCACTCTGGTGCAAAAATGGGTCGATCCCATCTTCTACAAGCTGGAGGGCGAACCCACCATGGAGGATCATGCAATGCTGAGCTCCTTCATGGCATGGCTGAACGCTGTCGAAGGCTTCCCCGGCTTTGTGGAAACCGAAGAAGGTGCGATGAGCGATCTGCGGATCTACTTCTGCACCGCCGACTTCATGACCACGCTCCTAGGCCCGAATTTTGAGTATATGGACGGCGGCGTAACCTTCTGGTACAACGGCATCAATGAGATCACCGACGCAACCATCTGCTACCGCACGGATCTCAGCCAGACGGTACGCAATTCTGTCATTCTGGAAGAGATCTACAACGGTCTCGGACCCGTGCAGGATACCGATCTGCGCCCGGACAGCATCATCTACAGTGGCTATTCCGAGCCCCAAAGCCTGACAGAAATCGACGAGCTGATCCTGAAGCTGCTGTACCATCCCGATATCAAATGCGGTATGAATGCGCAGCAGTGTGAGGAAATCATCCGGAAGTTGTATTATTAACGTAAAACCACCAGCCCAAGGGCTGGTGGTTTTCTCTTTGTGTCAGCATCTGTCGAACTGCATAGAATGGCTTACCGGAGTATTTCTGGAAATTCCTTGCAGGAGGCTTTCTTATGGCGATTTTTTCCAACCAGGCAACTCTCACCTACAACGGAAATACCACCAACTCCAACATTGCCTATGGCGAGATCTTGGACGTGCTGACCGCCACCAAAACAGCCGTTGAAAACGGCTACACTCCCGGTCAGCTGGTGACCTATGTGGTAACACTGCGTAACACCGGCACTGCGCCTCTGAACGGTCTGACCGTCACAGACGATCTGGGCGGCTATCCCTTCGGCGGTACAACTGTATACCCCCTGACCTATGAGGCAGGCACAGCCACACTGTTCGTCGGTGGTGTGCTGCAGCCGGCACCTGCGGTGACTGCAGGTCCTCCCCTTGTCGTCACAGGGCTGAATATCCCTGCGGGCAGTGATGCCGTCCTTGTCTATCAGGCACGGGCAAACACCTTCGCCGCGCCCAACGCAGGCGGACAGATCGTCAACACCGTGACCATCACCGGTGACGGACTCAACGCACCTGTTACCGCAACAGAAACAGTCAATGCCAACACAGCACCCAACCTGACCATCACCAAGTCCATTACCCCCACGCAGGTGGTGGACAATGACCGGGTGACCTACACCTTCGTGATTCAGAATTCCGGCAACGAAGCCGTCGTCGCCACGGACAATGCAGCCATCACCGACGTTTTTGACCCCATTCTGACGGCACTCGCCGTCACCTTCAACGGTGCGACATGGACGGAGGGTGTCCAGTACACCTACAACGAAACCACCGGCTTGTTCGCAACCGTCCCCAGTGCCATCACCGTTCCCGCTGCCACCTATACGCAGGATCCCGTCACCGGTGCCTATACCGTCAACCCCGGTATTGCCACGCTGGTGGTCACGGGTACCATCTAAACGCAAGGGTCGCAACTGCGGCCCTTACATATTTCCGCGAAGTAGTTGCAAAAGCCGTAAAATTCCTGTATGATAATCTTTGATAACATCTTCCAAGGAGTACCCGCTATGACTTGCAACGATATCAATATCCGCGACCCCTTCGTTCTTGTGGAGGACGGCAAGTACTATATGTACGGAACCCGCGGCAAGAACTATGGCATTGAAACCGGCGGCTTTGACGTGTACGTTTCTACCGATCTTGTGACATGGTCTGATCCGATCGAATGCTTCAACTCGATCCAATATGGTATGAACGGCCGTGTCAACTGGGCGCCCGAGGTACACAAATATCAGGGCAAATTCTATATGTTCGCCACTTTTAAGATTGAATCCACCGGTCAATTCGGCACCTACATTCTCCGTGCTGACACCCCCCTCGGCCCGTTTGTGCCCCACAGCGACGGTGTCATCACCCCCAAAGACTGGCAAAGTCTGGACGGAACACTCTATGTTTCCAAAACCGGCAAGCCATATATGGTCTTTTGCCATGGGCATTCTCCAGCCAACAACGGCATCATTTGCTATGTGGAATTGAGCGACGATCTGACGCACCCGATTTCCGATCCGGTGGCGATTTTCGACGCTTCCTCCTGCCCCTATGCGACCGTGCACACCCCCAGCGATCGTTATATCACCGACGGACCTTTCATGTACCGCACAGACAGCGGTGCGCTGCTGATGATCTGGTCCTCCTTTATCAATGATCAGTATGCCGAAATGCTGGTCCGTTTCGAGGATGGCGAGCTGAATCTGAACTTCACGCACCTGCCGCCCCTCACCGACAACGACAGCGGTCATGGCATGATCTTCAAAGCTGAAGATAAGCTGTACCTGACGGTGCATTATCCCAACACCATGGAATGCGAGCACCCCGTTTTCATTGAGCTTACTGAATGCGGCGACACGCTGCACATCAAAAAATAAACATACGGAGGTAATAATATGAACGAATTATGGAACGGCTTTCGCTGTGAGAAATTTACCTTTGAGGACAGAGATGCGATCATTGTCTTCCCGGACGAGCCTGCCGAGAACGGCAAAATCGTCCTGAAAACCGAATACTGGGGCGCTTTCCCGGATGTGGAGATTCAGATGCTGAAAAACGGCTATCATCTCGCCTACATCAAGAACAGAACCCGCTTCGCCACAAAAGAGGACTGCGATACCAAGGCAGCCTTCGTCAAGTTTCTTGCCGCAAAATATAACCTCAGCGAGAAGTGCATTCCCGTGGGCATGAGCTGCGGCGGCGCTCACGCCGTTCGCTTTGCGGGCTGCTATCCCGAGCTGATCGCCTGCATGTACATCGATGCGCCCGTGCTGAATTTCTGCGATTTCCCCGGCAAGTGGACCGGCGGCAGCCGTGATGATGTCTGGGGCAACGAGTTTGTCAAGGCATATCCCGGCATCAAGCACTATCAGCTGATGAACTTCCCCCACCATCCCATCAACATGGCGGACACCCTGATTGCCAATCAGATCCCCATCGTGATGGTCTACGGTCTGGAAGACTCCACCGTTATCTACGAGGAAAACGGCAAGCTGCTGGAGGAAGCCTACGGCGGCAGCGAGCTGCTGAAGGTCATCCCCGTGGGTGCAAGAGGTCACCACCCCCACGGCATTCTCCGTTACAACACTGCCTGTGACAATACGGAAATCGTGCAGTTCCTCCTCGCCCACAGCCGGAGCTAAGAAAATACACCATATTGCAAAGTGAAAGCGCTCCGGTTCCCCGGAGCGCTTTTTTATACCGTATGTATCCACAGAGGATCTCCCTCACGGATGCGGAGGGTTCTTCTGATTTCTTTGGGAATCACAATCTCCTTTTCTGCGGCACATAAGACCCCCTTGTGTAAAGGGGGCTGGCAGAAATCTTTGATTTCTGACTGAGGGATTGACCTGTGTCGATACCTTGCAATCCCTCCGTCACGGCTTCACCGTGCCACCTCCCTTTACACAAGGGAGGCTTTCGTGCCTACAATAATTTACAAATTACGCTGTTAGTATCTGCAAACAGAGGTCGATTATGCCGCAAGATTTGCTATTGACTCCATAATACTATGAATAAACTATGAACTTTTTATTGACAGCTATGCTTAGGTTTGATAAAATGTTCTTGTCCCCATAGAAAAACATATTGGAGGTATACATATGGAAGTCCAAACTGAAAAGTCCTATTTTGATGGTGGCCTGCTACAGTTGATTGGTTGGCAAATTCTTGGCGGATTGATTACCGCCATTACCTTTGGTATTTGCTATCCGTGGGCAGTTTGCATGATTTACCGTTGGGAAGCAAAGCACACCGTTATCAATGGTCGTAGACTTAAGTTCACTGGTACTGCTCTGCAGCTTTTTGGTAGCTGGATCAAATGGATCTTGCTGACAATCATAACCCTGGGCATTTACGGTTTTTGGCTGAACATTAAGCTAATTCAGTGGAAAACAAAGCACACTGAATTCGCAGACTAAACCAAAGCAACATCTTCAGAGGCGGCGTGGATTACCACGTCGCCTTTTTTTATTTGCACAGACCTTTATTTTTGCACCATATGTAGATATTTGTGATCGCTCTAACAAATCGTTCCTCGGATGTAAATGTTGTACGAGGAATCCTGATCGGGCGGCAGCTTGCCGCCCCTACCTTGTAAATTCAGTTTGCGCTTGTAGGGGGCGGCGCCCTCGACGCCCCGCAAGGACCTTTCTGCCATTTGCATAACAGGCTGTCGTGGGCACCAGCCCCCACGATGATCGGTGCTGCGGGCAGATCGTATTGTGCTTTTTGTCATTGTTCAACAATTCTACAATCGATATTTTGTTGTATCTGCTTTCTTGCTTTTGTCCCCTATGGAGAGTATAATAAAGGAAAATACTAAATTGGAGGAATTTCGTCATGCAGGAAACCTCTTTGAAAACGATCTCTACGGTGGATGCCGTTTACAATGCCCTGACAAAGGACATCCTCTCCATGGCATTCCCCCCCGGCGCCAAAATCACCGAAACCACGCTCTGCGAGCGCTACGGCATCAGCCGCAACACACTCCGCGAGGGCGTTTCCCTGCTCCTCGCCCACGGACTTTTGGTGAAAATTCCCAACAAGGGCATTTTCGTCCGCTCTCTGGAGCTTGAGGATGTTCAGGAGATCTTCCGCCTGCGGGAGCTTTTGGAGCTGGAAGCGGTGCGCTGCATCATCGACTCCGAGAATATCCCCATCGAGCTGGTGCAGATGGTGGAGCTGCTGGAAAGCAACTGTGCCGTCGGAGATTGGGAAAGCTATCTGGAAGCGGATATTCAGTTCCACAGCGCACTGGTCAGGAGCGCGAACTCCCCCCGCCTGCAGCGGCTTTACGACGCAATTTTTGCCGAGGTGAAGCTGTGCATTTATCAATCCCGCTTTGTGGCAAAATTCGACCCCGAAAGTGCCGCCCAGCATCGCAGACTTCTCACCGCAATGGAAACCGGCGACCTGCAGGCAGCGCAGACTGTGCTGACCACCCACATTGCTTCCGCGCTGAACACCTATCAGGCGTCGTTTGAAAGGAGAAAATCATGAAGAAAATCCGTTGGGGCGTCATCGGTGCCGGCGGTATCGCTGACCGCCGTACCATTCCCGGCATGATGCTGTGCGACAACGCAGAGCTTGTCGCTGTGATGGAGATCAATATGGAGCTGGCGGAAAAATGCCGCGCCAAGTGGGGCTGCAAGCGCGCTTATGACAACGAAGCGGCGCTTCTTGCCGATCCCGAGATCGATGCCGTTTACATCGCATCCCCCGTCTTCCTCCACGCAAAGCAGGCAATGGCTGCCGCTGATGCGGGAAAGCACATTCTCATCGAAAAGCCCCTCGCCATGACCGCCGAAGAAGGTCAGAAGGTGGCTGACTACTGCAAGGAAAAGGGCGTGAAGCTGGCTGTCGGACTGATGATGCGCTTCGGTGCTTATGTTCAGGCGATGAAAAGGGCGATCGCCGAGGGCAAGATCGGCAAGCCTGTGTCCGCCTATGCCCAGTTCACCTGCTGGTATCCCGATATGCCCGGCAACTGGCGGCAAAGCAAGAAAAACGGCGGTGGCGGCGCCATGATGGACATGGGTGTCCACTGCATCGACCTGCTGCAATACATTCTCGGCACAAAGGCGACGCAGGTCGCCGCCTTCCACGACACCCTCTCCTTCCAATACGAGGTTGAGGATTCATCGACGGTCATGCTGCGCATGGAAAACGGCGCACAATGTGTTGTCCAGTCCAACTTCAACATCCCCGATGATGCCGCCAAGTGGCGCATCGAGGTCTTCGGTGATCAGGGTCGCCTGATCGGCGACACCGTCATCGGTCAGGTGGACGGCGGCACGCTCGATGCCATGTTCTTGGGCGCACAGGGCGGCTACGATGCCCAGCAGGACAAGAAAGACGGCAATCAGACCAAGATCGACGTGGAATTCGGCAACATGTATGCCCGGGAGATCGAATCCTTCAGCAATTCTCTCCTGCTGGATCTCCCCGTCGAAGTGCCGGCAGAGGATGCCATCCGTGTTCAGCGCATCATGGAAGCCGCTTACCAATCCAACGACACCGCTTCGGTGATCACACTTTAATCGGAGGTAACCCAATGGAACCCAGAGAAGGCTATGTAACAATGAAGCAGTGGGAAGGCTATATGGAGCCCTTCCGCATTTTCGGCAATCTGTATTTTGTGGGAAGCACCCACGTCTGTACCCACATCATCGACACCGGCGACGGTCTGGTAATGTTGGACTCCGGCTATCCCCAGTGCCTTTACATGATCACAGAAGCCATGCACAAGGTGGGTCTCAACCCGAAGGATCTGAAGTACATTCTCCACTCCCACGGTCACTACGACCACATCGGCGGCACAAGAGCGCTGATTGAAATGTACGGTGTCAAAACCGTCATCGGTCGCGGCGATGAGGACTATGTCAACGGCAAGCTGGACCTGACTTGGGCAAAGGAACTGGGCTTCGAGTATTTCGAAACCTTCGAGCCGGACATCATCATGGAGGACGGCGACACCCTTACCATCGGCAAGACCACCTCCCGCGCTGTCAGCACCCCCGGTCACACCCCCGGCACCATTTCCTTTATCTTCAACGTGGACGACGGCGAGCGCACCTACACCGCCGGTATGTTCGGCGGTGCGGGCATGAACTCCCTGAAGCTGAAGTTTTTGGATGCCTACGGTCTGCCCCACAGCCTGCGGGACAACTTCCCCGCTGTCATCGAGAGCTTCCGCAAGGAAAAGATCGACATTCTCATCGGCAACCACCCCAAGAACGTGGACACCGCCGGCAAATACCTGCGGATCATGGCAGGCGAAAAGGATGCCTTCATCGATCCCACCGCGGTGGATCGCTGGATGGATGAAGTGAAGAAGACCTATGACGACATGGTCGCCGCCGGGGAGTAAGCGAGGGTTACCATGAAGAAAATTGTCAGTTTAAGCACCAATCCTGCGGCTTTCGGCTTTGAAACAGCCGCCTTTGCCGCAAGATCCGATGCGGAATTCATCATCTCCGGTGCACGCACCAAAGCAGACGTCAAAGCCGCTGTGAGCGACGCGGACGTGGTGCTGTTCTCCGACATCACCATCGACCGTGAGGTCATCGACTCCCTGAAAAACTGCAAGCTGATCATCCGCTACGGCATCGGCTACGACAACGTAGACGCAAAATATGCTGCTGCAAAGGGCATTTTCGTCTGCAACGCGCCCAATTACGGCGTGACGGATGTTGCAGAGCATGCTCTGTCGCTGCTGCTGTCCTGCGCCAAGCGGTTGACCTACATGAACGACTGTGTCCGTGACGGTATGTGGGACACCTCCAAAATGGGCGCATCCCGCCGCATTGCCGGCAAGACCATCGGCTTTATCGGCTTCGGCAAGATCGCAAAATGCGTCTGCGAGCGCACCAATGCTTTCGGCTTGAAGGCGATCGTCTACGATCCCTACGTCACCGGGGAAGCCGCAGCCGCGTACCGCGCCGAAAAGGTGACCTTGGAAGAGCTGCTCCCCCGTGCCGACTATGTGACGCTGCATCTGCCCCTGAACGAGCAGACCCGCCACATGATGGGTGCGGCACAATTTGCGCAGATGAAGCCGGATGCTGTCTTTGTCAACACCAGCCGTGGCGGTCTGGTCAACGAAAAAGAACTGATCGATGCACTGGAAAATGGCATCATCGCCGGCGCGGGTCTGGACGTTTTCGAGGACGAAAGCGGCAACATTGATCCGCGCATCCTGCACATGAAGCAGGTCACCCTGACACCCCACGTGGCATGGAACACCATCGAAGGCGCAGCTGCCCTGCACGAAGAAGTGACAAACAACGTCCTTCGTTTTCTCGACGGCAACCGCCCTGAAAGCATCGTCAACGGATTATAAAAGAAAAGAGCCGGTTTCCGAGGAAACCGGCTCTTCACATTTTTCAGATCACTTTTTCTGGCGGCTTTCGTATGCCTTGCGGACAACCGCGTTGCTGGTCATGTTCTTGGCATAAGCGACGGAGATCTCGTTCTCCAGTTCGGTCTCGCCGTTGAAGAACTTGCGGACATCGTCAATGAGACCCAGCGTCACCAGATGATGTACGTCGATGGTAGGACCGCCGTCGTGGGGAACGATGATCACATTGTCAAGACCGCGGAGCTTGGAGTCCATGGGCAGCGGCTCAACCTCGAATACGTCCAAAATCGCGCTGATCTTGCCGGATTGCACCACCGGCTCAAGGGCAGCCTCATCGATGACCGCGCCGCGGGCGGTATTGACCAGCAGCGCATCCTGCTTCATCATGCCCAGCAGTCTTTCGTCTACCAAGTGGAAGGTCTTCTCGCTCAGACCGGAGTGGACGGAAACCACATCGCAGGTAGAGAACAGCTCTTCAAGGCTGCACTGCTCGATGTTGTACTTTGCCTTATCCTCGTCAGAGATGGTGTGACCGCTCCAGACCTTGACCTTGCAGTCAAAGGGCTGGAGCATTCTTGCCACATGCTTGGAGATCATGCCGAAGCTGACAAGACCGACGGTTCTCTTGCGCAGACCGCGGTTGTAGTCGATATGGAACCAGCCCTTCTCCTCGGTGATCTTCAAGGTTCTGTACAGCTTACGCAGTGCCAGCAGGATGTAGCAAATGGTAGCGGATGCGACGGACTCTGCATAGTAGTTGTTGCCGGAGAGAATGCGGATGTCGCCGCGCTTGATGAAGTTCTCATCCACCATGTCAGCAACGGTGCCGCCGGTATGGGCAATGATCTTCAGCTCCTTGGCTGCTTCATAGAAATCCGCACCCAGCTTGGGAACACCCCAGCCGGTGAACATGACGTCCACGCCGACAATGCGGCGCTTCAGCTCCTCATAGCCAGCCTCGGTGCGCTCATACTTCAGATAGTCCACGTTGCCCAGCTGTGCCAGTGCTTCACGAACGTCCTCTGCGTAAAAGGTATTGGTATCGCGATCCGAGCCGAAGGTATTCAAAACCAGAATATTCATAGTAATGCTCCTTTTTATTGTTGATACAACCGCAAAAGCGGTTGCTCATTCTTCGTTTTCATTATAGTGATTTCCCATGGCAAAGTCAACCTGTACGGTCAAAAAAGGTGTTGCAAATCAAGCTATTTTTGTGCATTTTTCCTTGCAATTAGAATGCCGCTGTGGTATGATTCCCTTACAAGCACTCCCCCAAAAAACAATCCTTTTCAGATCGGAAGGAGACATTTCATCATGATCGATTTTCAGAAACTGACCGACCTTTACCGCGCGCACAACGAAAAGCGCGTGGCTGATAACTATTTTCTGGGCAGCATCTGCAGTGTATGGAACAGAGATGGTCTGTTGTGGACGGATTCTGTCGGATATGCCGATCTTCAAAAATCCATTCCGCTGAAGCCCGACTCCATCTTTCGCCTTGCATCCATGACCAAGCCCATCTGCGGCGCGGCGCTGATGCAGCAGGTAGAAAAGGGTCTGATCGGATTGGACGATCCCATTTACAAGTGGCTGCCCTCCTTCGAAAAGCTGGAGGTCGCAACCAAAATTGAAAACGGCAGGATCATTGCCACTGAGCCTGCCCGCTTTGCCGTTACCCCCCGCCATCTGCTTTATCACGGCAGCGGCATCGGCAGCGGACACTCCGCTTCCGTGCAGTACCCCTACATCACCCGTGTGGAAAGTCTTGCGGAATCCGTCGAAAACTACGCAAAGGGTGTCCTCGAGTTCCATCCCGGTACTACCCGTGCCTACAGTCCCTACTGGGGCTTTGATATCATCGCCCGCTTGGTGGAGGTCATTACCGGCACACCTTACGACACCTACATCAAGGAAAACTTTCTGGATCCGCTGGGCATGGTAGACACCACTTACCTGCCCAATGATGAGCAGATCGCACGCACGGTTGATTTTGTCAGCACCTCTACCGGTAAGATGATAAAGGTCTACATTTCTCCCAAAACCGGACATCTCTTCGGTACTGTGGAATCCGCCCACCTTCTCGGTGAGGTCGAGGCTGCCAACTTGGACGGCTTTGTCGCCGGCGGCGCAGGTCTGTTCTCCACTATGGAGGACTATCGCCGTTTTGCTCAGATGCTCCTGAACGAGGGTACATTTAACGGTCACCGTTTCCTTGAGAGCGAAACCGTCAAGCAGATGCGCACCCATCAGGTCGCCGTCTCCCTCACCGGCGAAAAGACGGTGCTGGGCTGGGGTCTTTCCATGCGCTGCTGCCTGGACGGACAGACCCTCCCCAAGGGTGCTTACGGCTGGAGCGGCTCTTACGGCACCCACTTCTGGGTCGATCCCGTTAACGACATCACCTGCGTTTACATGATGAATCTGGAAAACGGCGGCGGCTCCGGCGAGCCTGCCGCGCTGGAATTTGAAGCCGACGTCATGGCTTCCATGAAGTAAGGAGGGTCACCATGTTTAAAAAAGCAATTCCCGTGTGGGCGGAAGGTCGCGAAAAAGAACTGCACCTTCGCCTGCGCTTCAAGGCGATCATCAATCGCCCTGCGGCAGAAAGCTGCATCGTCAGGCTTGCCACCTCCGGCATTTACAATCTGTATGTCAACGGTCAGTTCGTCGCCTACGGTCCTGCCCGCGCCGGTCGCGGTCACTTCCGCGTGGACGAGTATGATGTGATGCCCCGGCTGCACGATGGCAAGAATATCGTTGTCATCGAGGTCTGCGGCTACTACGTCACCAGCTACTACCTGATCCGCCAGCCCTCCTTCCTCGCCGCCGAGATCGTTGCGGACGAGAACGTACTTTGCTGCACCGGCGATGGTTTTACCGCCCAGCAGAATCCCTATTATGTTCAGAAAATCCAGCGCTACAGCCCCCAGCGCCCCTTTGTGGAAACCTACCGCATCCAAGAATGCGACACTTATCTGCAGGATGGATCCGTCGGAACGGAAAAGCTCGTCCCGGTCGCAGGCGGCACGTTCCTTCCCCGGGGCAACCGCTATCCCCTCTTTGAATGCACCAAGGCAGAAGCCATTGAAAGCGGAAGCGTTTCTTACTTTGAGCCGGAGGAGCTCTGGCGCAGCCATACCTTTACCAGCGCCAAGCCGGGTCTGAACAACTTCGACCCCGCAGAATATGAGCTGGTGGTCACCGACTACAGCCAGAAGATGCGTTTTACGCCCGCCGGAGATATTGGCGGCGTACGCTTCGCCGCCGACAGCTACTGCACCTATCGGCTTCCCTACAACGCACCCGGCATGCTCGCCATGGATGTCACCTGCGACGAGGATCTGGAGTTTTACGTTTTGTTTGACGAGGTTCTGTCCGACGGCGAACTGAACCCCTACCGCGGCGGTTGCTCCAATTCCATCCGCTACGAGCTGTGCAAGGGCGTACATCACCTGCAATTCTTCGAGGTGTACACCATGCGTTACTTTAAGCTCGTGGCTGCACAGGGCAGCTGCAGGGTCGAGAACCTTCGCATGGTGGAGTTCAAGCATCCCCCCGTCGCCTATGACACCGGCATCTTTAGCCCCGAAATGAAAAAGATCGCCGATGCCGCCATTGCGACCTACCGTCAGAACAGCGTTGATCTGTTCACAGACTGCCCCTCCCGGGAACGCGCCGGCTGGCTGTGCGACAGCTATTTCCTCGGTCGAACGGAATACTTCCTCACCGGCAGCAGCCTTGTGGAGAAAAACTTCCTCGAAAACTTCCTGCATGAAGAAAGCTACGAGGGTCTGCCGGAGGGCATGCTCCCCATGTGCTACCCCTCTGACCACGTGGTCTCCGGTCACTTCATCCCCCAGTGGACGCTGTGGCTTGTACTGCAGCTGGAGGAATACCTGCAGCGCTCCGGCGACCGGGATCTGATCGACCGCTTTGAACCCCGCATCGAAAAGCTGCTGGGCTGGTTCAGTGGCTTCGAAAATGCCGACGGACTCCTTGAAAAGCTGCCCGGCTGGAACTTCGTGGAGTGGTCCATGGCAAACAAACTGGTGCAGGATGTAAATTATCCCACCAATATGCTCTACTCCGGCGCGCTCGCCGCTGTTGCACGGCTCTATAATAAGCCGCAGCTTTTGGAAAAGTCCGCTGCCATCAAGGACACCGTCCGCGCTCAATCCCTGCAAAACGGCTTCTTTGTGGACCGCGCTCTGCGTCAGGAGGACGGGACGCTGAAGATCGACAGCGAGACCACCGAGACCTGCCAGTACTATGCCTTCTATTTCGGCATTGCCACGCCGGAAACCCACCCGGAGCTTTGGAATACGATGCTCAACGACTTTGGTCCTCAGCGTGATCCGGAAAAGACTTATCCCCGGATCTATCAGTCCAACGCCTTCATCGGCAACTACCTGCGCCTTGATTTTATGATGCGCGTAGGGGAATACGAGACGGCACGGGAGAATATTCTCGGCTACTTTGGCTACATGGCGGAGCGCACCGGCACCCTTTGGGAGAATGTCGGCACCACTGCCAGCTGCAACCACGGCTTTGCAGCCTACGTGGTCACGTGGCTGGATCAGCTCAACCGCAATTAAACAAAAGGATCGGTTTCCATTCGGAAACCGATCCTTCTTTATCAGAATTCACCCGTCCAGCGACCCTTTGGCATCGGCACCGCCTGCCCTGCGGCAAGGCTTGCCGGTACGTACAAAATTCGCTGGTTGCGGCTGCCCCGATAGCAAAGCTCGAGACTTTTTTCCGCCAGCACAAACGGTCCGTCGATCAGCACATCAATGG
>JAZNNV010000229.1:0-16929 GCA_045580465.1 Faecousia sp. | reverse complement strand
TCCTTAGGGATCACAATTCTTCCCAAATCGTCCACTCTTCTGACAATGCCAGTTGCTTTCATATATCTTTCTCCTTTTCTGCGGCTGATAAGGCCCCCTTGTGTAAAGGGGGCTGGCAGGAATCATTGATTTCTGACTGGGGGATTGTCTTGTGTCGATACCATACAATCCCTCCGTCACGGCTCCGCCGTGCCACCTCCCTTTGCACAAGGGAGGCTTTGGTGCCTACAATAATTTTACAAATTACGCTGTTAGTATCTGTAAATGGCAGGAGATTATACTACGCGATTTACTTTTTCATGCACCTCTGCTATAATACTTTTCGAGGTGATTTTTTTGAACATTTGGATCGTTTTGCTCGTCACTTTCTTTGCCGGTATGGGCGCAGGACTGGGAACAGGTTTCGCGGGTATGAGCGCAGCCGCTGTTATAAGCCCTATGCTGATCACTTTCCTCGGAATAGAACCCTACACCGCGGTGGGTATTGCCCTTGCATCCGATGTGCTGGCAAGTGCAGTTTCAGCCTTTACCTATGGAAAAAACAAAAATCTGGACATCAAAAACGGCTTGCTTATGATGGCAATGGTCTTGCTGTTCACCGTTGTGGGAAGCTATGTTTCCAGCATTGTCCCGGCGCAAACCATGGGCAGCTTCAGCACCTTTATGACGCTTGTTTTGGGCATTAAGTTTATTGCAAAGCCGGTTATGACCACCAAACAGGAAATGGAAGCCGTCAGCAAAAAGCGCAAAATCATCGGCTCCATTCTTTGCGGCATTTTTATCGGCTTCATCTGCGGCTTTGTAGGCGCAGGCGGAGGAATGATGATGCTCCTCATTCTCACGTCCGTGCTGGGATATGAGCTGAAGACCGCCGTAGGCACCAGCGTGTTTATTATGACCTTTACTGCGCTGACCGGCTCGATTTCTCACTTTTCCTTTGGCGACAGCCCCAATCTTCTGATCATGGTGCTGTGCATTCTGTTTACCTTTATTTGGGCGCGGATCGCGGCTGTGTTTGCAAACAAAGCAAAGCCCGAAACGCTTAACAGAGCGGTTGGCGTCGTACTGGTATTGTTGGGTGTTATTATATTGGGGTTTGAGTATATTGTTTTGAACAACCCTGCGTTTACCTGAAAGCAAATCTTACAAAGCAGAAATTGCAAAGGAGCTTTTACATGAAAACAATTACGATCATCGGTTCCGGCATGATGGGCTCTGCCCTCGCCTTCCCCGCCCGGGAAAACGGCAACGAGGTGCGTCTGGTGGGTACGCCTTTGGACAGAGAGATCATCGATACTTGCCGCAAAACGAACCGCCATCCCAAATTTGTCAGAGATTTTCCGGCAGATATTCTCTATTATCAGATCGAGCAGCTGGAAGATGCGATCGAGGGCGCGGACTTCATCATCTGCGGCGTCAGCAGCTTCGGTGTGGAATGGTTTCGGGATGAGATCCTCCCCAAGCTGCACGACAATGTTCCCGTGATCTCCGTCACAAAGGGTCTGATGAACACCCCCGACGGCGAGCTTTTGACTTATCTGGACATCTGGCAGAAAAAACTGGATGAACTGGGTAAAAGCATCCCGCTCAATGCCATCGGCGGCCCCTGCACCAGCTATGAGCTGGTGGCTCACGACCAGACCGAGGTCTCCTTCTGCGGCAGGGATCTGTCCATTCTTCGCATGATCAAAGCCTCCATGGCGACAAGCTACTACCACATCAGCCTGTCCACCGATATTGTGGGTGTGGAAAGTGCCGTGGCGCTGAAAAACGGCTACGCCCTCGGTATCGCGCTGACCATCGGCTTGAATCAAAAGGAATTCGGCATCGACAGCGAGCTGCATTTCAATTCGCAGGCGGCGGTGTTCGGTCAGTCTGTGCGGGAAATGTCCAAGCTTTTGAAGCTGCAGGGGGCAGATGCCCTCGACAATCTGGTGGTGGGCGCGGGCGATCTGTACGTGACCGTCTACGGCGGCAGAACAAGACTTGTGGGTATCTTGCTGGGTCGCGGTCTGGACATCGACGAAGCCAAGGCAGAGCTGCAGGGCGTGACCTTGGAATCTCTCGTGGTTGCGGAACGTGTCGCAAAAGCAGTAAGGGCAAAGGCTGAAAGCGGTCTTGTAAACCTCGATGACTTCCCCCTGCTGATGCACATTGATGAGATCATCACAAAGAAAGCATCCGTGGACATCCCTTGGGAGAAGTTCACGTTTGAAAAATAACAAAAAGCGAGGGGAAATCCCCTCGTCTTTTTCTTTTTCGAGGAATTTTGCGGAGATACCATTGTTTTTTTCTGCTTGGTGTGTTATGATAACACAAGAATGAAGAGAATTGGAGAAGCACTTATGGCTACGAACGCATATCCTTATGTTTTTATCAGCTATGCACATCTCAATCAGAATCTTGTCCTTCCCGCCATCAGCGCGCTGCAGGCGCAGGGTGTCTCCCTTTGGTATGACCGTGGCATCGAGGCTGGCAGTGAGTGGCCCGAATTTGTGGCAGAAAAAGTCATGAGCTGTGAGAAATTCGTGCTTTTTATCAGCAATGCCTATCTGCAATCCCAGAACTGCAAGCGCGAGCTGAACTTTGCCATTTCCCGCAAAAAGGAGATCCTCTCGATTTTTCTGGAGGACGTAACACTTTCTCCCGGTATGGAAATGCAGCTGGGTACTTATCAGGCGATTTTCTGCAAGCGCTTCCCCAATATGCAAAGCTTCTGCGACTCGCTTCCCAAGGAGCCTTTCTTCAATTCCTGCAAGAACATTCCGGGGGCTGCGCAGCAAACTACAGAACCCTTCATCGGACAGCAGACAAATCCCAATCCCCGGCAACCCTATCAGACGCAGCAGCCTTTCCAGACCCAGCAGTATACAAATCCTTGGGGGACCGGCAGCAATCAAAATACCGGCACCCAAGGCAACTGGCAGGCAAATCCCGCACCCACTCCCCCTCCCGTAAATCCGCTGCCTGAAAAAAGCAAGGCGATGGCGGTTTTGCTTGCCTTCTTCCTTGGCAGCTTCGGCGCACACAAATTCTATTTGGGCAAAAAGGTTTTGGGCATTCTGTATCTGGTCTTTTTCTGGACCTACATCCCCACCTTCCTTTCCTTTTTCGATGCGATCGTTCTGCTGTTCCGCAGCAAGGACAGCTTCGAGAAGCGATATAAATGCCGCCTGAAGTAAATAAAACGCAGCGCAGTGAAAATCACTGCGCTGCTTCTTTATGTGTTGCTTTCCATTTGTAGGGGGCGGCGCCCTCGACGCCCCGTGAGAACATCTTCAACATGCATAACGGGCTGTCGTAGGCGCCAGCCCCTACGATCATTTTTTACAACAACACCTACTTTCAACCATCGAAGACTACATATCGAAAGAATCACAGAGGTGAAAATATACTGTGCAAATAAAAATGAACCTCACTTTTCCACAAAAGCGGGTTCATCTTTTTTGAAATTCTTCGCCGGTGATCAGATAATTGATGGATACATTAAAGTACCGGGACATGGCGACCAGCAGCGCAAGGGACGGCTCACGCTTGCCGTTTTCGTAATAGGACAGTGCCTCTCTGGAAATATTCAGATCCATCGCGACCCTCTGCTGATTCAAATTCCGCTGCTTGCGGATTTTTTTAAGTCCAATCATCAAATCACCCCTTGCATTTATTGTAACATTGTGTTACACTACTTTATGTAACATTATGTTACATAAAACATTTGGAGGTAGAAAGAAAGATGAACAAAATAAAAGAACTGCTCGCATGGCTTAAGCACATTGTGAAAGATCCCATCAAAACCATCGCTGAGGCAGATGCCAGAAAAAAGGAAATTATGCCCCTGCTTTATATTTCCATCGGTGTCACCGCGGTGTTTACGGTTTTGGATGCTATTCTAAGTACCGGCTTCCTTATGATTTTTGGTCTGATCGGTCTGATTGGCGTTGGTTTTTGTGCCTTCCTGTTGTTCGCAATCAGCAAAGCAAAAACCAAGTTCGCTGCACTGACCTGCGACGATTGCAAAACAATGCTGGATATTGACACCAAGGATGATTTTGCTAAGTATGTTTCCTATGAGATTCTTAGTGACACCACCAAATTCAACCTTACGCATCCCAGCAGTAACAATGGCGTTGTTTCCTCTGTTCGGGCAACAGGCGAAGGAAACGCCGTGTTGTTGGTCACTTTCACCTGCCCTAACTGCGGTAAGTCCAAGACTTTCAAATATAGTATTGCACCGTTTAAGTGTCAGCGTGAGCAAAAAAATGTCAGAGTTCCCGATTTGGAGCTGGTAAAATCCAGATTGGAAGACTCTGTCCGCAATGTTTTGGCAATTTATGCCTCCGAGAACCGCTCCAAAATCCCCTATACCATCCAGAGCATCCACCATCCCGATTATGAAAACAGAGATAAGCTTCAGCTGGGAGCCGGTCCTGATTATGAGGGCGTTACCATTCGCTATCACAGAGAAATCGACGAGATGGTGGAGGGTCTCTTTATTCGCAACGAACTCAACGGCAGCATTACCTTAAGCAAATAACGCTACATTGATACCAACAGCGCAGTGATCATCACTGCGCTGTTATTTTCTTATTTCAGCTTATGTAACAAAAAGCCGGCGAAGTGATCCCACTTCGCCGGTCATTTATTGTTCTCACACACCCATAGAGGTGAAGAACTCCTCCAGCTGGGTCTGATCCATGCTCTTGTGCTGCACAAGACGCTCGGTCAGGGCATCCAGTACCCCGCGATGCTCGCGAATCATGCTGCAAGTGCGCTCGTACTGGTTCTTCATCTCCTGCTCGATCTCATCCTGCGTCCAGCGGGCATAGAGCTTCTCGCCCATGGCATAGTCGTTCAGGCTGATCTTCATGAAGTAGCGTGCCTGACGGATGTCGGAGCTGGCACCGGTGTTGGTGCCGGAATCATCGCCGTACACCTCGATCTCCGCCGCGCGACCTGCCAGACAACGGCAGACCCGATCCATCAGCTCCCGATAGGTGTAGCTGCCCTTGGTGTTCTCGCCGGCGCTCTCCATGAAGCCGCCGTAGCCGCCCCGGGACACCACCGTCAAAAACGACGGTGTCACACCGCACAGACGGCACACCAGCGCGTGACCTGCTTCGTGGCAGGCAGTCTGCCGCAGGTGGTCAGGATCCATCTTGTTCACTTCACCGAAGCGGTAGGCGTCCAGCGAATCCATGTAGGCAACGCCATCCGGCTCACCATCGCCGAGGATGCGTGCGTAGTTGGCATTGACCATCTCCAGATCCGCATTGTTCATGCCGCCGGTACGCTTCGCCATGTTTTTAAGGATCTTCTCATGATCCGCGCCAAAGTGGATGCCGTGGCGCTTCAGGCTCTTCTCCAGAAGTGCGTAGCGGTCATCGGTATCGGGCAGCGGGATGAGGATCTTCCGATCAAAGCGACGGACAAAGGCAGGATCAAGAACTCTGCCGCTCTCGCCCTCCAGCTCATAGTTGGTCGCTGCCAGCACAAACACCGGGCGCTTTTCGTCGGTGACGAAGCCGTCCATCTCGGAAAGGAAGACGGTCAGCGCATCCTCGTTGTGGGTGCTGCCCACAGAGCCGGTACGCATTCTGCCGATGGCGTCCACTTCATCGATGAAGATGATGGAGGGCGCATATTTCCGGGCCTTCTTGAACAGATCCTGAATGTTGCGCTCCGTTTCACCCACCAGCGGTCCGAAGAAGCCGGCTGCGGAAACGGGAATGAAGGTGGCGTTGCACTCGTTTGCCATCGCCTTTGCAAGCATGGTTTTGCCGGTGCCGGGAGGTCCGTACAGCAGCACGCCCTTGGGCATCTTCTTGCCCTTCATCGCCATCTTGCGGGGATTTTCCAGCATATCCCGATAGTCTGCCAGCGCTTCCTTGGCTGCCTTGCAGCCGATCACGTCCGCAAACTTCAGGTTGCCGTTTTCGCCCTTCTGGGCGATGGTCTTGCCGTCGCCCGCCTGGGGGACGCTCTTGATCTGCAGGCGCTCAAAGGCAACCACCACGCAGCTGTCGTCAATGATATACTGGGCGCAGTTGAAGTTCAGGAACTTGCTGGAGCGACCGAGAGAGAAGGTCACATTATTGACCAGCGCGCTGAACGCCAGCTCCTTCACGGTCTTCTTCATCTCGTTGCTGTCAGTACCGTCCATGCGAATCACGCCTCTTGCGCCCCGGGCGAGGAGGGTCTCGAAGGAACGGATCTTGCCGGTGGTATCCAAGATATACACCGGGATCTCAGGTGCATACTCCCGCAGATACTCGAACATCTTCATGCCGTCGGAGTCAAGGTCTTCCACATCGTTGGGAATGTTGTCCTTCTCCCGGTTGCCGCACAGCGGATCCAGCAGGACGTAGTCCGTCACACCGCGAACCCGGCGCTTGCACTCGTCAAGACCGGTCAATACGGTAAAGTCCGTCTGCAGGGATGCTTCCAGCGCCGCGAACTGATCTGCACAATTCTCCGCCAGCACCGCCACCTGCATCCGCTCCTGACTGGAGAACAGACCGCTGACTTCCTCACTCTGCTGGGTATCGATGGTCAGAGTGATCTCCTGCAGGGCATCCACACGATCTGCGCCGTATGCCAGCAGCTGCATCAGTACTTCCTGCAGCTCCCGGACCACGATGCTCCGCGCCAAGCCACGCAGAGAACGGGCATCGGACGTGCCACCGCCATGGTAAAGCACCAGCGCCGCCAGCGACACCGGGTCATACTTGACCTTGATGCCGGCAGACTTCTCAAACAGCGCAACCTGCTGTGCCAGCTCGTCCTGCACGATCTGCAGAAGGGCATAAGGCTCCAGATGGTTAAAGAGGATCACACGACCATTCGCCATACGGGTGGTGATGCACTCAGGGAAGAAGGGCTCTTGGGTCTGGGGATTTACATCCTTACGCAGAGCATCCAGAATCACCTTTCTGGGAACGGAGGAGAGGTCGTAAACAGTTGCATCCTCATAAAGGGACGCGCCTGCATTGGTGGTCAGGATAATAATGGTATCCTTGAAGGAGACCTCCCGCTTGATCTGGTGGTCCATCATTCTGGCGCCATCCAAAATCTGCAGGAACTGGTAAATGGTATTGATGTGGGCTTTTTCCACCTCGTCAAAGACGATAATGCCCCGGGGATTTTGCCGGACGAAGCCGGTAACCACCGCAGCCTGACCATGCTCGCCGTTCATTCTGCCGTTGGAAAGATTGCTGGAATACTCGCTCATGTCCACGATCAGCATGGGGCGGTCCAGACATTTGCTGGCAAGGCTTGCAAGGAAGGTCTTGCCCACGCCGGACGGGCCGGTGAACAGGAAGGTCGCCAGAGGACCCTTGCGATCCGGGTTGAGGGCGGAGAACATCTCGCTTTCAAAGATGCCCTCAACAACCGCGTCCACGGCATGGCGCTGACCGCGCACCTTGGACAGCAGCGCATCTCTGAGCTTCTGGATCTTCTGAGTCTGCTCCGACAGCGGGGGCAGCTCTTCCTCTGCAGCTCCGTCCTCCGGCTTTTCCGGGGGTGTGGACTGCTCGGGATCGACTGCATCAGCTGCCTTTTCTGCAGCCTTGCTCAGGGGGATGGTATTCGGTGCGGGCGCAGTTGTCTTCTTTTCCGGCAGCGATACGCTCTGCACAGCAGACCAAAAGGCTGCGTTGTCATTGGTATCCACCTTCTGACGAAGCTTGTCGATCTCCTCGCCATCCGGCTCGGTCACGGAAACAACGATCATTTTGCGAAGCGTCTCATCCGGGATCAATGCTTCCAGCATCTTGCGGACCGCAGCCTTGTTTTGCTCGGGATCTGCTTCCGTTACCACATAAAAATGGTGCTGGACGCTGCCTCTGCTGCTGCAGACAGGCTTTGCAGGGGACAGAATTGCTCCCAGCGCATTGGTCAGCTCTTCTACCAGATCCTTGTCGTTCGCGGACTTATAGTCACGGCAGACCGACGGGGAGCGAAGCAAAAACGAAATTCTGAGTATGTTCATATTTTTCTCCTTATAGCAAAACAAAGGGGCGCAAGCCCCTTTGTTCGTGCCTCGCAAAATCAGGCGTAAATTGCACGCATAATATCCGGCTTGACCTCATCGCCGATCTTCAGGATGCGGACCAGCAGCTCGAAAGCTTCGTCAGCAGCGTTGGAAACGGAGAGGATCGCATCGTCATGCAGGACGACATCATTGTCGCTGTCAACATAGAAGGTGACCCACTTGTAGCGGCAGTTCAGCTCGTTGCAAGCAAAGATGACATCGGAGAGCTTGTCCTCGGGAACTCTCTCGTAAACCACATAGATGGACAGGTAGCCGCCGTCATTGCCGCCGAAGAACATCTTGGCAACCTTGCCGGAGTAGGGGAATTCGACCACGGAATCACCGGACTTGGTGGTGCCGCACTCAAAGTTCAGGTTCTTGGACTTCAGGTTTTCTACAAACAGTTCTGCGCAGGTGTTCAGCATAGGGAAATCCTCCTTATGTATTTTTAGGATGGTTTCAATATACCATAATTTCCTCGCCTTGTCAACCGCACCGGCAGGTATTTACATCTGCCCCTTTTTGTGCTATTCTAGGAAAAAGGATCACATCCACGTCAGAAAGAGAGGACACCACAATGGCAAAGCTCCATTCCGTTCCGGTCAATACCAACCATGGCACAAAGGAGATCGCAGTCTATCACGACAGCGCGACCCTTTTTGAAGAGCCTATCGATATTCTGACCACCTCTGCCTATGTGGGCTGCTACGAGCCGACCCCGGGTACTCTTTTCTTCGCGCTGCAAACCTGTGGCATTTCCGTGAATGCTCTGGCGCGGTATCCCGCCATTGATCTTCGCAAGCTTTGCAATGTCTGGCTGTCGGATCCGATCACCAAAAGCACAACGGACATTCACCGCATCGGCTGCATTGAGCTGCTGGGCAGAGATGTGTTCGGCAAAACAGCCTTTGAAGTGGAGCAGGCAATGATCACCTCCATCCGTGCCTACTTTTCCATGCTCGATACCGCCGCCCTTTACGATGTCAAAATGGAAACTGTCGCACTCCCCTTGCTGGGCAGCGGCAGGCAGGGCATTTCACCCCGCATGCTGCTCATTCCCCTGCTGAATGAGTGTATCGCCTTTTTGAAGAGAAATGTACACGTCAAGCGGCTGTATTTCATCGAAAAGAACGAGCAGAAGGCACAGCTGATCGCCGCCGCCATGCAGAGCTCGTATCGCTTCATCGAGCAAGTGCAGGAAGTCCCGGCACCCCCTGCCCGCCCGAAATGTGCCTTCATCAGCTATGCTTCGGAGGATAAGAACATTGCTGACAATCTCTGCGCCAAGCTCGAAAGTAAAGGCGTACCCGTCTGGTACGCGCCCCGGGATGTGCGTGGACCCTATGCCGAAGCCATCACCAAGGCAATTGACAGCGCGACCATCTTTGTGGTCATTTTGAGCCAGAACAGCATCGCCTCTGAGCATGTGCTCAACGAGATCGACCTTGCCTTCCAGAATCTGCCGTCCAACATCATCTTTATGCCGCTGCGGATCGATGATGCGGTATTCACCCCCTCGTTCAAGTATTATCTGTCCCGCCAGCACTGGCTGGATGCCACGATCCCGCCGTTGGAGGAAAGACTGAACGAATTTGTGCAGGACCTTCTGGAGCGCACAAAATAAACGAACAGCGCAGCAGATCATCTGCTGCGCTGTTTTCCTTATTCACAAAGTGCCTTGAGCCGCTGCACTTCCTCCAGCTCAACTGCCGCAACCACACCGTCGCTTTTGATGATGATCTCGCAAATCAGCGCCAACAGTTCCTTGTAGGCATCCGCCAGCTTGGCATTGATGCGGCGCATGTAAGTAATGCCGTTTTCAAAGGTCTCGTCAAAGGCATGACCAATGTCATCCTTACAGTTGCTGTACACCTCATCAAGCTCCTCGAGGGTGTAGTCAAAGTCGAAGGTCTCGTTGAGGTAGTCCACTTCCTTTTGGGTGATCTTTCCATCCACCGCGATCAGGCGGATGATCACGCTGACAAGGTCGTTGGCATAAAATACATCCATCTCACCATGGGCATCCTTGTCCCACAGACCCAGCTCCTCAAGGGAGTCGCAGCCGGTGCGGAAGGATTCATATTTCATCTGAAAGCTCTGGGTATACTGACTGACGTTGTTCATAATCATCTTCCTCTCTTTCGGTTTGTACCAAGATCTGCGTATATGATAACATATCCGGCAGAAAGGTGCAAGAAGAGAAATGAACTCCGGTATCAACGATTCTGCTCTTCCAGTTTTCTGATGATCTCGTCGCCTACCTGACCGGTGGAGCTGTTGCCGCCCAGATCCGCAGTCAGCACCTTACCCTCGCAAAGCACCTGCTCGATGCAATCGAGCAGCACCTTACCCCACCGGGGATAGCCGAAAAAGTCCAGCATCTGGCTGGCAGACCACACCGTCGCCAGGGGATTCGCCTTTCCCTGCCCCGCAATGTCCGGCGCAGAGCCGTGGATCGGCTCGAACATAGAGGGGAACGTTCTCTCAGGATTGATGTTCGCTCCTGCCGCCAGACCCATGCCGCCGGCGATCGCCGCACCAAGGTCAGTGAGAATGTCGCCGAACAGATTGGAGGTCACCACGATCTCAAACCGCTTGGGATCCTTGATCATGAACATACTGGCAGCATCCACCAGATAGGAGTGGGTCTCCACCTCGGGATACTCTCTGCTGATCTCCGCAAAGATCTGATCCCAGAAAACCATGGAGTAATTCAGCGCGTTGCCCTTGCTGATGCTTGTCAGGCTTCTTCCCTCCTGCTTCGCCAGCTCAAAGGCATAGCGGATGATCCGCTCGCAGCCTACACGGGAGAACACGCCGTCCTGAATGACCACCTCGTTGGGCTTATTCTTGTAGAGCCAGCTGCCGCTGCCGGCATACTCACCCTCGCTGTTTTCCCGGACGAAGATCATGTCAATGTCTTCTTCTCGAATGTCCTTCAGGGGGCAGGGCGCACCCTTCAAAAGCTTTACGGGGCGCAAATTCACGTACTGATCGAAGCTCTTGCGGATCTTCAGCAGCAGATCCCACAGGGAAATGTGATCCGGCACACCGGGTTTGCCCACGGCGCCCAAGAAGATCGCATCATAGGCCGAGAGGATCTCGATGCCGTCCTTGGGCATCATTTCCCCGTGCTGTGCGTAATAATCACAGCCCCACGGGAAATGGGTAAACTCAAAAGCAAAGCCGCCATCCAGCTGCGAAACCTTTTTCAGTACCTTGACACCTTCGTCGATGACCTCAGGTCCGATGCCGTCACCGGCGATCACAGCAATTTTATACGTTTTCATAGCAGGGTCTCCTTTCAAGAAAAGACTTGTTATTTTCATTATAATCCCGTATAATCTATTTGTAAAATATCATTTTCTTTCCCTTTGATAGTTTTTTCTTATATTTGGAGGTTCGCTATGACCCTGGATCAACTGCGATATTTTCAGGCGGCATGCCGGTATAACAGCGTCAGCAGAGCCGCAAGAGCGCTCAACATCTCCCAGCCCTCGGTTTCCACCGCCATCAGCAAGCTGGAGGACGAATTCGGCGTCGCGCTTTTTACAAGGCAAAACAAACGGCTGATGCTGACCAAGGAGGGCGCGGTGCTGCTGAAGCACGCCACCGCCCTGCTACAGGAGGCGGAGGACACCGCCAAAAGAATGCGGGAATTGAGCGACACCAAGGTACTGAATCTGGGTGTGCCTCCGATGATCAGCGCTTTTATTCTGCCGACTTTGTACGGCGATTTTTTCAGCCAACACCCCGGACTGAAGGTCAACATCATCGAAGGAGACCGCAGCGCTCTTATGAGCATGTTCGAGGAAAATCGGATCAATATGGCTTTTCTGCCCCACGAGGATGCCCTTGAGAGCGGATTGGAATCCCAATTGCTGACAGAAATGGACATTGCCTGCTGCGTGGGAAGTGATCACCCTCTCGCGCAAAGGAAATCGGTGCGTATTGAGGAGCTGCAGGACGAGAAGCTGGTGCTGTTTCAAAACAGCTTTTTCCACACCGGGCGCATCCTCGACCGTATTCGTCAAAGTGGCATCACGCCAAACGTGCTGATGCACACGGCGCAGGTTTCCACAGTACAGAGCATGGTTGCGGGCGGTCTTGCCATCAGCTTCGTTTTCCAATTTCTGCCGGATGGGACATCAAATCTCGTAGGCATCCCCCTCGACCCGCCCATGCGCACCAAGGTCAGCCTTGTCTGGAAGCAGAGCGATTATCTGTCCGACGATATGCTGCGCCTGATCCAATTTGTGAAAAACACCTCCGGCTGAGCCGGAGGTGTTCCTCTTATTCCCTGTTCTGATAACTTTCAATCACATAGCGGGCAAAGAGCCGTCCCAGCTCCAGCTCGCACAGCGCATCGTAATGACCCCAATCCGGGTCGCCTTCCGGCTCGTTGACGGTGACCAAGCCGGCATCGATGGTGGAAAAATACAAATTCAGCGGGGAAAGCTCCGAAAAGCGACGCTTCGCCTCGTTGACGGTGGGATAGCCCGGCTCGCAGTAAGGACCATTTGAGATGCCGGCATCAATGAAATAAATGCCTCCGTCCTCGGCATAAGGGGCAAGGTCTTGGCGCAAATAGGACACAAACGCGCACTGATTGTCGTAATAGCGCTCCGCCTTAAACTCGGAGGTATCCGATTCTCCCTGCATCCAGCAGATCGCGCCGACGCGGGCATCATAGCCCAAATCCCCGAGATGCTCCATATTTTTCTTGGCAAAGGTAAGAAAAGCGTTGTAGATCGACCCACGCTCCCCGGCGCACAGCCAGTGATGGTGCAGGGAATAGCCGGACATGGTGTATTTCAGGATCAGAAGCGTTTCCTCAGGATAAGCTTCCGAAAGCACATCCGCCATGCCCACTTCAGGGCCAAAAAAGCCTTCCGCCGCGCCGCAAGTCAGGTCGACCTGCACGTATTCGCCCTCGGAGCAGGCATTGTGATCGTCGATGCAGTAGTTCATCAGGACGGTTGCAAAGCCTGCGTTGTACCTGGCGAAGTCCTCTGGAGCAGAATTTTTCTCAAGATAGCTGACGATGGAGCTGCCGCTGGCGTTGCTTTGTCCCAACAGCAAGATCACCTTCACCCGCTGCCCATCGCCACGGGGCAGGGTCTCGGAAAGACGAAAATCGGTGTTCATGTCCATGACGATAGTTTCATCCGTCGCCGCGGGATCTGTGGCTTCCGTTGTGCAGGAAGCAGCGCAAAGACATATGACAAGCAGCAAGCAGAAAATACCAATGAACTTCCTCAACATGACTCTTCCTCCTTATGGACTGCCGCTCATGGCGCTGTAGGCGACCATTGCGGCATCCGGCTCTTTGTTGCAAAACATCTCCCAAAGGGGAACGGATTGCGCCAATTTTTCAACCAAAGCTTCGGCTTTCTGCCCCAGAGACGCCTCTTCCGGCGCATGCGCCTGATGGCGCATCAGCTCCAAAAGCCGCTGCGGCTCCGCCGGATGAATTTCATTTTCAATCCCCCGTTGCAGGGAACAGATTCCTTTCAACGGGACGCAAACATTGTTCGCAAGCCCATGCTTGCCACTCCACGGCGAGCCATAGGCAAGCACACCCTGGGATGTGATCTGCAAAAAAGGCTTGTCGTCATTGACCATCACCGCCCGGTCACCAAATACCTCGCGCCATAGGCGGGTGTGGGTGGATTTCCCCGTTCCGCAGGGAGCGGTGAATAAATATGCCTTACCATCGACAGCGATCGTGCTGCCGTGAAGCATCAGGATATTTCTTTCCACAAGGAAATCCGCAACACGGCGCTGGATGGTGGCACGCTCCAAAAAAGGGTCTGTGAACTTCCGGCGCTTCAAGCCCTCCTCCATCGCCTCCACATCCAGAAGCTGCTGCTGAAACGCAAGATCCTGAGCGGTCACTTCCACAAAAAGTGTTGGCGCTTTATCCGTCAAATACGCCCGGCAGTATTCTTTTGTGCTTTGAAACAGCGGTTGCACAGCTATAGCCACGCCGGCAATTTCCATTGTAAAACCATCCACGGGCACTACCTCATTTCACATTTTCTGTTGATCCAAAACCCCGCCATTATCATGCAATTGTTGCTAACAGTGAACCCTGCCCATGGTTACGATCACGGGCAGGGTTTCGTATTTTCTGCTGGCGCGGATACTCAAATATTCTGATCCATGGAGATCTGACCGCTGAGGCGGTTGCACTCCTCATACAGATCGTTGAAATACCCGGTGTATTCCACATAATAATTGCTGTCCGGAAACAGATACCGATGCAGGTCAATGAGATAGTCATCGGTCATACTGGCAATGTAGTCCACCACGATTTCATTGGGTTCACCCTTGCCGTAGCGCAACGCCCGGGGATATCGGGTCTGGTTTACATAATCCACATGATGCCGCCAAATGGGAGAATTTTGATTATCCTGGATCAAGTCCTCCAGCAGTTGTTCATAAATTTCCTCCATCATGGGCTTGACCACCCGGAACAGAATCGCTCTGCCCGGCTCATTGGCATAGATCACGGCATAGTTTTCCTTCTTATAGGACTGAACTGCCTTGAAATGTTCCTCATCCAGCTTGATATAGGGATGCCCGTAGCTGTTTTCGATAATGTTAACCACCAAATTATTGATGATCTCCGAGTTGACTGTGCCGATGACGGAATCCAGGAACTGTCGTTTATCCACCATCTGCAGACTGGCTGCATCCTGCCGATCCTTGCCCAAATAAGCAATGATATCGGAAATACGCACCACATTTCCCTCCAGGGTATTGGGCTGAATTTTATTTGCATACCCCTTGATGGTATAGGCCTTTTCCAGCTCCGCCTCAAATTCCTCAAAACTGTTCATGGGTATCGGATGGTATTCTGCCAGTTCAATTTCACCGTTGTGGCCAGCGATACCGGACAGGGTCTGCAGAGACAGCCCCAAGGGGAAAATCTTGTCCAGGACCCGGGCGGAGTGGATGTTGTGATTAAAAAACCTGCCGGTGTGCTTGTTGTACAGTTCATTCAAATACACCTCACCGCAGTGGGCAAAGGGTGTATGACCGATGTCGTGACCCAGGGCAATGGCCTCAATGAGATCCAGGTTCAAGTTCAGGGCTCTGCCGATGGTACGGGCGATCCGGGACACCAGCTGCACATGCAGGCTCCGACGGGTAATATCGTCATTCTTCGTCAGAGAGAACACCTGGGTCTTGTCCGTATAACGGTTATAATAGGGGCTGTACAAAATTCGATCGATATCCACAGAAAAAGCGGGGCGCCAAACCGACCCGGCGCCGCCATTGCCTTTACGACGGATGGCCATATTGTCCGCACACGCACGATCAATAAAGTTTCGCTGCTGCTTTTCCTGTTCCATCCGGACAGACAAAGCTTCGGAAAGTTGTTCTTTTGCCATAGTAACTTCTCCTTTTTCTTTATCATAACGGAAAAAACAGAAAATTGCAACAAAATCTTGTCGTAGCTGCTGTCTCGACTTGACGAAAACAACAAAAAAAGACTGCTAACCGTAAGATTAGCAGTCTTTCATCAATATTGTGCTTTAATTTGCTCGTTGATATCGGCATGCATTGATTCAATCCATTTCATATCTTCTTTGATTGGAATCGTTGCAACGTCTTCCTTATCTCCAAGCTGAGGAAAATTAACAAGCCGGTAGCCATTGCGAACATCAGGATGGCAAATCCAACCCTGCATACCCTTATGCACACCTTCTTTGGCGTATTTTTCCTTTTCTACAATAATCTCAACACAATCAAGTTCCTTCATTTCACTTTCCTCCATAAGGCGTGTTCAATTTTAATTTGCCGCCTGGTCCAACCATCCAGCCGCTAGCAAAGGTAACTGTCCCTACCCCATTTTTTCTCGGTATTTCGATAGTAATGTTTACACGCTGACCAAATATATCAAGTCTTCCAAGTCGGTAATTACCAGAAATATAGCTTAGTCGAGCCTGTCTTTCCATTTCTTCCTGAAGCCATTTTGCATCAGCAGCAGTATAGCCCCATTCCGCAAAAAGCCTGTCTTTGCCGTGGAAATACAAGCCATTTGTATTAAACAAGTAGAGATCAAACTTATTAAAACTGCTTGTTGCAGCCGCCTTTCTCTGAACAACAGAATAATCAATCGCTTCAAGTTGACAGTGACATTTTTCGTGTTGTGGACAAGCAGGTACATTTATATACGAAAAACAACATCCATCAAACTGTAGACACTCAATACAATGAACGATTTCCGCAACATGGTAAACCCATTTTACCCAAGCAAATTCCCATACATTTTTAGTGCGTTCAAGCGGTGCATTCCATTTCTTTACAACAAGCATTGTATTTTCTCCTCGTCCAGTAGTAAGAACACTATGCCCTTCCACCACTAGCAGGAAAACACCACATCGTTGCACAGTTTAATGCAACAAAAGTGTAATAAAAAATCGACAATCCTCTTTCGAAGATTGTCGATTTTGGCTCCCCTTGTTGGACTTGAACCAACGACCTGCGGATTAACAGTCCGTCGCTCTACCGACTGAGCTAAAGAGGAATATTTGTGTTGGCATTACCTATCTTCCCGGGCAGTCACCCGCCAAGTATTGTCGGCGCAAACGAGCTTAACTTCTGTGTTCGGGATGGGAACAGGTGGACCCTCGCAGCAATCAATACCAACTCGTGTGGATGGCTTTGAACCATCTTTATATCAAAAACCTTTCGGTTTCTAATAGCATATGGATTATAACACCATTTTATACGTTTGTCAAGACCTTTTGGTGACCCATACCGGATTCGAACCGATGTTAACGGCGTGAGAGGCCGCTGTCTTAACCACTTGACCAATGGGCCGTGGTGCACCTTCAGGGACTCGAACCCGGGACCCACTGATTAAGAGTCAGTTGCTCTACCAACTG
>JAZNNV010000228.1:0-2115 GCA_045580465.1 Faecousia sp. | reverse complement strand
CCTTGGTCGGTGGAGGCGGCGAAGCCGCCTTCTATAAAAGCCCCTCCCCTCGGGGAGGGGGTGGGGTGGGGCAGGTTTGCAAGGTCTTTCATAAGAATCAAATTAAAGTATCATTCTCATTTGTCAAGAAGGACTGTACATGATCCAGTCTTTTCACCATCTGTCTTGTCCGCACACCGACAAGCTTTTCCAGCTCGTCGCTGGCACTCTGGAGCTTATCCTGGGTTTTGGTGAGGGCATCGGCGAATTTATGGAACTCCGTCCGTACTTCGCCCAGCACCTGCCAGACCTCGCTGCTGTACCGCTGCACGGCAAGGCTCTGGAAGCCCATCTGCAGAGTACAGAGGATCGCTGCGATCGTGGTGGGACCTGTGATGAATACCCTGTATTTCCGGAAGATCTCATCCGGCAGACCCAGCCGGACAGCCTCCGTATAAAGTCCCTCCGTCGGGAGGAAGAGAATGCCGAAATCCGTCGTCTGCGGGGGAACGATGTATTTCGCTGCAATATCCTGCGCTTCGCTCCGGATGCGCTGGGCAAGCTGCTTCTGCATTGCCGTGATCTGTGACGGCTCGCCGGATGTATATGCCTCCTGTAAATGCAGGTAGGTGTCGCCGGCAAATTTTGCGTCGATCGGCAGGAGGACTTCACCATCCGCCTTGTCCGGCATCCGCACCGCAAATTCCACAATGCCCTTGCCGAGCTTTGCATTCTGGATGTACTGCCCCTCTGCTAAAATATCCGAAAGCAGTGCCTGGAGCTGAATTTCTCCGATCTCGCCGCGCGTCTTGACATTCGTCAGGAGTTTTTTCAAGTCGCCCACGCCGTTTGCAAGCGTCTGCATCTCGCCCAGTCCTTTATAGACCTGCTCCAGACGTTCATTGACTGCCGAAAATGCCTGCTTCATGCGTTCATCCAGCACCTTCTGCATCTTCTCATCCACGACCTTGCGCATTTCGTCCAGCTGTCTGGTCTGCTCCGCCTGCATCTGCTGGAGTCCCTGTCCGATGGTCTGCCGGATGCCGGAGAGCTTCTGCTCGTTTTCCGCCGCAAAGGTGCGCAGACGTTCTTCCGTGCGCAGGGTAAGGGCTTCACTGTTCTTCTTGATCTCCGCAAGATCATGGCGCGTCCGGTCACTGATGTAGTCCATCTTTTCTTCCTGCGCCGATGCCGCCATCTGCTGATCCTCGCGCAGAAGCTTTGCCATACTCTCGAAGTATTTGGAAGAAGCCTCCTGCGAGGTCTGCACCGAGGCATAGATCTGCGTCATACGCTGCTGGAGCTTGTCAAACTCCTCTTTTTGTACGGTGTTCTGGGGCTTTTGCTGTATCTGCTCCATGAGCCGCCGGAGCATGACCGCCTGCACAGCGCAGACAATGCCGATGACGGCGCAGAGTATCAGTACGAGCCAGAGTAAAATTTCCTGCATGTTCAGTGTCCTTCCTTTTCCTTTGTATATTTTCAGTAAAACCGGGCATTCTGTGGATACATCATATTATTTTCGGGAGGTGGTTTTCCGATGAGAACTGCAAAACTGGGCATTCCCTTTCTGATCGGCTTCTTTCTCTACGCCATGATCGAGATCACGGCGCGGGGCTATACCCACTGGACAATGGCACTGACCGGCGGTTTTGTCCTGACGATGCTCTATCTGCTGTTTACCGGTGCACCGGAACGCCTGCCCCTGCCGGTGCAGTACCTGCTGGGGGCGGTCATCATCACCTCGGCGGAGCTGTTGGTGGGGCTTCTGGTCAACGTCCGCATGGGCTGGGACGTATGGGACTACAGCGATCTGCCGATGAATTTCCGCGGTCAGATCTCCCTGCTCTACAGCACCTTCTGGTTCTTCCTCTGCATTCCGGCGAGGATGATCTGTATGAAACTGGAACGTTTTTTGTCACGGTGGGATTGAAGCACGTTTTGACACGCCCACCCATAAACTCTCGCCCAGATCAGTAAAGGGGGCAAGGGGATGAAGTCCCCGAAGCGGGGTTCTAAGGGACGTAAGCCTAACAGGCTCCCGTCCCCGCTGCCTCACTTCGTTCAGCAACTCCCCACCCCGTGGGGAGTTACTCCTTAGGCGGGTCGCGGGGGCGCAGCCCCCGCCCCAGATCC
>JAZNNV010000227.1:0-3193 GCA_045580465.1 Faecousia sp. | reverse complement strand
GAAATTGTCTTCCTAAGACCGCTTGGCCTCCGACTTGGATTTTATCCGTTTCGCCGCATAGTGCATGGAAATAGGCACTGGTGGCACACCAAAGGTTGATCCATGAGGCGTCGTGATAGCGCAGCAGCGCCGCGTATCGCTCCTCAAAGGTATAATGCTGCTCCACATCTGTATACCGCGAGAGCCGCCACGACAGAAAGTCGCAGCAGAGTGCCATGTTGATCTGCCCGTTGTCCTTGACCTGCGCATAGGCACGTTCCAATTCGATATGCGCATCGGTGAAACGGCCCTGACAGAACAGGGCCTCCGCGCGCATGACGGTTTCCGCACCCTGTCCGTGGTGGTTGGTGACCTTATAGTAATGGGGCATACACTCGTCCATCTCGGCAAGCTCGCTTTCGAGTTCTCCCGGCGCGCGGTAGAACATCATCAGAACGGAAGGAGAGCCAAAGGTCCAGCCGCCGCTGGATTGGATGCTGATGGCAGGGCGGGACATCTGGCTGCTGGCGCTGCGGTGCAGGCGGCTCATGGCGCTGATGTCATTGTAGCAGAGGAAACTCATAATGAGGTCGCACTCGCCCAACAGGTTGCCGCGTTCTTCCTTGGGCAACTCCGGGTGTTCTTCGATGGCAGTCAGCAGCAGTGTTTTCAGCTCCAGCATTTTCGGGATCTGCCGCCAGGTGAACATCCTGCGCATCAGCACCAGAATGGCAAAGGGATGTGCCTTCAATGTTTCCGCCGGACACCCATCCAGTATCTCCAATACCTCCGAGGGCTTCAGCGATGCCAGCAGGATGCCCGCATCATTGCGAATGACCCGCAGCAGCGCATCGTAGTTTTCACTTTTCCGGTAGGCGGCGATGGCATGAAGATACTGCCTATGCTCTTCATACCAGAGACCGAACCGCTCCCAATAGAGCTTCTGCGTTTCAGACTCCATCGCCAGAAAACTCCGCTCGGCGCACTCCTTCATCATGTGGTGGAAGCGATAGGTCGCGCCGTCAGGCAGGCGCGTGACAAAGGCGTTTTGCGCAGTCAGCATGGAGAGAATTTGCCCAGCGTCCGCGTCGCCTGTGATACACTGCGCCATTTCGATGGTAAATTCATCGGCAAGTCCCATGACCGCCAAAAACTCCCGCTGTTTTTCCGGCAGCGGATCGATCATGGCGGCGGTGAAGGTGGTATAGATGTCGGAATTGCGGCTGGGCAGCACGCCGCGCTCAGAGAGCGTTCGCAGATTCAGGTACACGGCGGAGAACCAGCCCTCGCTGGAATAGAGGAGGCTTTCGACCTGCGCGTCGGAAAGATCCGTGCCGCAGCGGTGGGCATAGACGGCAAGCTCCGTATGGTTCAGGCGCAGCTGCTCCGTGCCAATTTGATAGGCCTTTGCCCCCAGCCGCACCGTCTCCGCAGCGGGCACAAAACGGTCCCGGCTGGCGACGATCAAATGCACATTGACGGGCAGCCGGTTTGCCAGCATACAAAGGAAGGTCGAGGCACGTCTGTCCGTCAGCAGATGAAAATCGTCAATGAAAATGTAGCAGGATGTTTCTCCCGCCAACTCATGGCAGAGGTCATCCACCATCAGTCCGCCGCCCGCTGCGTCCGTGGGGCAAGGATATTCCCGCAGGAAGGGGAAGCCCGCGCGGGCAAACGCCTCCTGTACGCTTTTCCAGAAGATCGCAAGGTTATCGGAATACACGCTGATGCGGATGATTTTCAGGGTTTCCGCCTTGGCGCGCTCCTCCAGATACCAGTTCACCGCCGTGGTCTTTCCGTAGCCCATGGGGGCGACCACGGTGGTCATGGCGCAGCGGGAGATGGGCCGCAGGCTCTCTTGCAGCCGTTCGGATATGTAAATAGTATTCAGATTCAATTTTGATTTTGGCATAATGCGTACCTCCGACGATTTATTTTCCCAAAGTCTCCGACTCAAACGGCACGACTACGGATCTCAGCATCCGTACCTCCGGCAAACTCTGGACATATCGTATTGCTGTCTTAGCAAAGACATTGGATTTTATCGTGTCCCAATCTGCCAGCTTCACGATCTCCGCTGTGCCGTTTTCAAAATCAAACCGAATCTCACCCCATTCGCCGTCGTTGTCCGCCCGATACAGGTAGACAGCGGCGGCTATTTTTTTGTTCTTTTTGCGGCACTCGGTCTGCTTCAGCGTTACGGTATGAACAAGGCCGCGTTCCAGCAGCTTCAGGCGCAGCTTGTCCAACGTGCGCCGTAAAACCTCTCCGCGCCGCTGGCTGTTGTTCCCTCAAAATCCACCGCCAAGTCCTCAAAGGTGGACTGCGTAGACAAAGTGCTGACGCGACCGCAGGTCATGCAGATGGCGTTCCGCTTTTCCAGATACCATTGCTCTTTATAGGATAGCTGGTCAAATGCCGCCGCGACCGTCTTTGCCTGAATCCCGTTCCAGAGGATGTCGGCATAGTTCCAGCTATCGTCGCGCGTCACATCCTCGCCAGTTTCCTCGCCGTCCTCGTCCTGCTCCGTTCGATAGAGGGAAACGATACTGCGGTTGCGCCGGGCAATGGTCAGCAGCTCGTCCGCAGAAACGCTTTCGCCCTTATATCCGCTTTGGGCGGCGAACTCAGAAATGACCTCTGCGCGGCTTTTACCCGAATTGTTATATATCGCGCCAATCTGCCGCACACGCCGGTACTCTGCAAGGCTTGCAAAGGAACCGGCTTCGCCCATCATACGGCAGAACAGCAGTCCGTCCCGGATATAGTGTTTCGCGTATTTCAGAAACTCCGTCTCCTGCTCTGGGTCAAACCTCGGCAGACAGTACAGCAGCATTTGCAGGACTTCCAGCTTGTAGTCCAGAAACCGCGCCGGGTCGTAGCGGTCATATCCGTTGCGGGTGAGAAAGCGGTAAATTACACCGTTCAGCCGCTTTTCAAAGTGGTGCAGGAAGAAGGAAAAGTATGCAAGGTCTTTGCGATGGGCCGTTTCGCGTATGTAGTCGTTCAGTTCCATTTTGGGCGGTTCCGGGTCAAGCTGAAAGACATTCTGGACTTCGCGCATGGTCAGATCATCGGCATTATAGAACGGTACTTTTGCCACATAGCCGGTCAAATCCCATGTCCAGTCCACAAACTGCGCTGGTATCATCTCATTACGATTATCCTTCATCTCCGCACCTCCTTCCGCTGTGGGTTTTGATTACTGCTTCCT
>JAZNNV010000226.1:0-4503 GCA_045580465.1 Faecousia sp. | reverse complement strand
GATGAAATTGTCTTCCTAAGACCGCTTGGCCTCCGACTTCTTCCGTTGACGGGTGTCACATTCCCGTTTGTTTCCAATGGCGGCTCCAGCATGATCGGTGCATGGGGACTGCTTGCCTTTATCAAGGCGGCGGACACAAGGCAAAATGCCAGCTTTGCGGTCAGGCAGACAAAGGAAGGAAGTGGCAGCGATGAATAGAGTGATGCGACGCGCCAAGATCCTTCTGATCCTGATCCTTGTACTGCTGGGCGGTACGCTCTTTTTCCTCGGGGAATACGTGATGAAATCGTCCCAATGGGTACACGAGCCGGGTTCTCCGCACCTCTATAACGCGGGAAATATCGGCTGCGGTACGATCACGGATCGGGATAAAAATCTCCTTCTTGACCTCACGGGAGGGCGGACTTATGCGGCAAACGAGCTGCTTCGCAGCTCCACGATGCACTGGCTCGGAGACCGTCAGGGAAACATCAGCGCGCCGGCGCTGGCGCATTATGCCCAGCAAATCGCCGGCTTTGATCCGCTGAACGGAGTCTATGCCTATGGCGGCACCGGCGGTCAGGTGAAATTGACCTTGTCTGCAAAGCTGCAGATGGCAGCCCTTGAAGCGATGGGCGAATACAAGGGAACTCTTGCCATCTATAATTATCAGACCGGCGAGATCCTCTGCGCTGTCACAACGCCCACCTATGACCCTGAAAACGTTCCCGACATTTCTGCGGATCAGACGGATGCCTATCAGGGTGTTTATCTCAATCGCTTTACGCAAGCAGCTTATACGCCCGGCTCGATCTACAAGATCGTAACTGCCGCTGCCGCTTTGGAGGCAGTTCCCGGTATCGAAGATCAGGAATTTGTCTGCGAAGGCAAGCTGGAGTACGGCATCGATGTGGTCACCTGCATGGAAGAGCATGGCGTGCAGACCTTTCAGGAAGCGTTCAAGAACTCCTGCAACTGTGCCTTTGCAAAGATCTCCGAACAAATCGGAGGGAAGCGCCTTGCTTGGTATGCGGATCAGTTTGGGTTGCTTGATTCGTTGCAGTTTGACGGCATCTCAACAGCGAAGGGCTTGATAGACTCGGAGGATCGGGCAGATGTTTTGGTAGCGTGGAGCGCCATCGGTCAGCATAAGGATCTTGTAAATCCGGCGAGCTTCCTCGCATTTGTCAGCGCTGTCGCCAACAACGGCGTTTTGAAGGCACCTCATCTTGTGGACTCCATTCAAGTGGGTATTAAGACCACGTATCGCGTTGCCGATGATCAAAATCCCGACAAGCGGATCATGTCCACCGCCACTGCCCAAAAGCTGCAGGAAATGATGCGCAACAACGTGGAAAACTATTACGGCGATGAGAATTTCGCCGGCTTCACTGTCTGCGCGAAATCCGGCACGGCTGAGGTCGGAGGCGATAAGAAGCCCAATGCAATGTTCACGGGCTTTGTGGTGGACGAGGATTATCCCATTGCTTTCCTTGTTGCAATCGAGGAAGGCGGTTATGGTCGCCCCACCTGCGTTCCTGTTCTTGAAAAGGTATTGCAGGTATGCAAAGAAGCACTCTCTTAAGTGAATAGCCGGACACCTCCCGCATAAGCTTTTGCGGGAGGTGTTTTTTGTGTGCAGAAAAAACCAACTATGCGGATGCGCGCTGATGGCATTCGGCTTTGGCCTTCTGATCGGAAACTGTCTGGAATCCACGTTTTTCTGCAGCTTTGTGGGACTTGGGATCATGGCACTTGGCTTTTGGTGTAACGGTAAAAAATAAGTGTCATAAACTTGTCCGATGCGCATATAGTTTAGCAGAAATGCGGGAGGAGTGATTTCATGCAGATTCAATTTAACAATGTGCCGCTGCGCTGTATGCGGACGGTTTTGACCCAGACACAAGCGCAGGAGTTGACACAAGAGATGAAGCTTCCGGAGGGTTACCCCGACATCGGACGAATTCTCAGCTGCCGCGGTCAGGTCGTGCTGCGGGGCAAGGAATGGCGCAGAACTGCTATGAGCGCAAACGGTGGCGTGATGGCGTGGGTGCTGTACGCGCCGGAGGATGGCAGCGAACCCCGCTGCATTGATGCGTGGATGCCGTTCCAAATGCGGTGGGAGCTGCCGGAGGCAGTGGATGACGGGGTAGTGACCGTAATGCCGCTGCTCAGCGAGCTGGATGGCAGAAATGTTTCCGCAAGAAAGATCATCTTGCGCGCGGGTGTTGAGCTTCAGGCGCAGGCAATGGAATATTGCAAAATGGAGATCCCCACACCAACCGATGTGCCTGATGACATCCAGTTGCTGATGAGAACATACCCGGTGGATCTTCCAATGGAAGCCGGGGAACGGCAGGTTCGTATTGAGGAAGTGCTGAACCTTCCAACCGACATGCCGGTGATCAATAAAATCATGGGTTACGAATTGATCCTGACGTTGCAGGAGCAGAAGATATTGGCAAACCGATTGGTATTCCGCGGAAATTGTAAGCTTCTGCTTCGCTATCTTTCGGAAGACGGAATGGTTCATAACTGGAAGACAGTGCTTCCCATGTCTGATTATACGGAGCTTAGAAATGAATACGATACGACAGCGACTGCATGGCTTCTTCCCGTGGCAACGGCTCTGGAATTGGATCAGGAGGAAGGTCAGCTTCAGCTGCGTGCCGGCGTTGCAGTGCAGTATACGGTATTTGACAGAACAGTTCTGAAGGTGGCGGAAGATGCGTACAGTCCCCATCGTCAGGTAGACATTCAGCAGGAGCTGCTGCAAATACCGGCGCTCCTTGATCGGAAGGAACTGGAAGTTCCCATCGCAGCTACATTGCCGGAAGACCTTCAAAAGAGTGCCGATATTTCACTTATGTGCCGTCAACCATACGCTTCTGCGGAGGAAGAAGGCATTTCGGTTATGGCAGCAGGTCAGTTTATGTTGCTTGGTCATAATGCTGAAGGGACGCTTCTGTCTGACAGCGTAGGCTTTGAGGAGTCAATGTCCCTCTTTGGTGCAAAAGAAAACCACATCCAGCTTTGGCCCGGCATGATCACGGAATGTGACAGTGTGCAGTATGGAGGTGACGCTGCTGTACATGCATCGCTTCCGATCACTGTGTTTTCCTATGCTGCCGAGCCGACTATGATACTTTCAGGTATCGAGGTCGGGGAACAGATACAACCGGATCCTCAGCGCCCGTCGGTCATTTTGAAGCGGGCAGGGGAGGAAGATCTGTGGTCCCTTGCCAAGCGCTACGGCTCTACAGTCGATGCCATCCGCGAAGCGAACCACTTAACTGAGGATGCGCAGCTTGGATCGATCCTCCTGATCCCCGTCTGCTGATATAGTAACCGCCGCTCCGAGGGAGAGTCGGAGCGGCGGTGGCGGGCTGTCGCAGGCGGGGAAATTGCTCGCCTGCCGGTATCATACGACGAAAATCGCGCACATCCAATCGAATTGTGTCGAAGAATTCAGTTAATTTCAGTAAACGCGCCCCCAGCCAAGCGGTTGAGGGCGATTTTTTTGTTTTTGCTGGATTTTTGGAAAACATTGTGCTATAATACCTTGGAATTAAAATAACAGCCATATGGCGGTGTACGGAAGGTGCTACTATGACAAAAATCGATATTTTTTCCGGCTTTTTGGGCGCCGGTAAGACGACCCTGATCAAAAAGCTGATTCAGGAGGGTTATCAGAATCAAAAGCTGGTGCTGATTGAAAACGAGTTCGGTGAGATCGGCATTGACGGCGGTTTTCTGCAGGAAGCGGGCATTAACATTACGGAAATGAACTCCGGCTGCATCTGCTGCAGTCTTGTTGGTGATTTCGGCAAGGCACTGCAGGAAGTGATCGAAAAGTTCGCTCCCGACCGGGTGATCATCGAACCCAGCGGTGTTGGCAAGCTGTCTGATGTTGTCGCCGCTGTGCAGAAGGTGACCGGCCATGATGTAGAGCTTGGTTATACTGTGGCGGTTGTGGATGCCGGCAAGGTCAAGGTCTACTCCAAGAACTTCGGCGAATTCTATAACAATCAGATCGAAACCGCCTCTACCATCATCATGTCACGTACTGACTCTGCCCCGCAGGCAAAGCTGGATGCCGCCATTGAAATTCTGCGTGAGCATAATGCAGATGCAACCATCGTGACAACTCCTTGGAGCGACCTGACCGGCGCACAGCTGATCGCTGCCATGGAGGGTGTGAACACCAAGGCAGCCGAGCTGATCGAGGAAGAAGAGCATCACCATTGCTGCTGCGGTCACCACCATCATCATGAGGATGAGCATGAGGAGCATCACTGCTGCGGTCACCACCATCATCATGAGGATGAGCATGAGGAGCATCACTGCTGCGGTCACCACCATCATCATGAGGATGAACACGAGGAGCATCATTGCTGCGGTCACCACCATCATCATGAGGATGAACACGAGGAGCATCATTGCTGCGGTCACCATCATGACCATGACCACGAACACCATCACGAGCATCACCATCACGAGCATGATGAGCATTGTACCTGTGGC
>JAZNNV010000225.1:0-5323 GCA_045580465.1 Faecousia sp. | reverse complement strand
CAATTTTCAATTTTCAACTTCGTGCATCAGCACGACAAATTGGAATTCATGGTGTGTTTTGATACAAAAAAAGACGAGGTCGTGGTGACCTCGTCTTTTTATATAAGAATTACTTTTCGTTCTTGTAGATCTCTTTGAAGTACTTGTAGGTATCCACCTTCAGCTCGCCGCAGGCGGCTTCGTCACAGGCGATGATGCCATCGGGATGCAGCTGCAGCGCGCTGATGGTCCAGGCGTGATCCACACCGCCTTCGACACAGTGCCGCAGAGCGCGAGCCTTATTATGACCGCTGATGACCAGCAGCACCTGCTTGGAATCGCACACAGTACCCACACCCACAGACAGAGCGGTCTTGGGAACCTTGTTGGGGTCGCCTCCAAAGGAGCGGGAGTTGACGATGAGGGTATCCTCGGTCAGTGCCCGGACACCGGTGCGGGAGTTCAGAGAGGTGAAAGGCTCGTTGAAGGCAATGTGACCGTCCACACCGCTGCCGCCCAGGAACAGGTCAATGCCGCCGTAGGAGGCGATCTTCTCTTCATAGCGCTGGCATTCGGCTTCCAGATCCTCGGCCATGCCGTTGAGGATGTTGATGTTCTCAGCGGGAATATCGATGTGGTTGAAGAAATTGTCGTGCATGAAGTACCAGTAGCTCTGGCCATGCACCCGGGGCAGGCCCACATACTCGTCCATGTTGAAGGTCACCACATTCTTAAAGGTGACGGTGCCTGCCTTGTTCATTTCGATCAGCCGCCGATACACACCCAGAGGGGAGGAGCCGGTGGGAAGACCCAGCACGAAGGGGCGGTCTTCCTTGTGATTATTGATGGCATCCGCAATGTGCTGTGCAGCCCATTCGCACATGGCCTCGTAATCGTTTTTGATGATCAGTTTCATAGTGTTCACACTCCGAAATAGGGTATGCGGAGCAACCTCCGCAGGACAATTATACAACGGTTTTTTTTGTTTGTCTATTGTAAATTTATATAAAGCGATGAAAAATGTACATAAATCAACTATAATTTTATACTTGTGTTTTCGTGGAAAGGCGCTATAATATGTAACGAATGGAAAGAAAGAAGGGGTACGATGGGAGATATACTGATTCGCGCGGGCTGCTTTGTGGCGATCATCGTTTTGGGTTTTGTACTGAAGAAGCTGGGCGTGTTCAAAGACAGCGATTTTTCCGTGCTTGCCAATGTGACCATGAAGATCACGCTGCCGGCGGCAGTCATCACCAATTTCGCCAACAAAGAGCTGGATGTGAGCATGCTGCTGCTGATCGCCGTTGCCATTTTGTGCGGCTTTGTCTATATGGGACTGGGCTTTCTGCTGAATTTGCGCAAGACCAAGGCGCAGCGCGCCTTTGAGGTTTTGAACTTGCCCGGCTATAACATCGGCTGCTTCGCGCTGCCCTTTGTGCAGAGCTTTCTCGGTCCTGCGGGTGTGATGGCGACCTGCCTTTTTGACGTGGGCAACGGTTTGATCTGCCTTGGCGGCGCGTACAGCATTGCATCCATGGTCAAGGACGGCGGAAAATTCTCCTTCAAGCGGATTTTGCGGACACTTTCCAAGTCCGTTCCCTTTTTGTGCTATTTGGTGATGCCGGTGCTGTGTTTGCTGCACGTACCGATCCCGTCGCCCATCACCTCCTTTGCGGGGATCATCAGCAATGCCAATGCCTTTTGCGCCATGCTGATGATCGGCGTGGGCTTCAAGCTCACCGCCAGTAAGAGCCAGATCGGGAAAATCCTCCGCGTTTTGCTCATTCGCTTCGGCGTCGCGGCGGTCTTAGCGGTGCTGTGCTACAGCTTCCTGCCCTTCTCTGCCGAAGTTCGCAAGGCGGTGGTGCTGTTGGTGTTCAGCCCCTTTGGCTCTGCCATTCCGGCGTTTACAGAGGAGCTGGGAGAGGATGTGGGTCTTTCCAGCGCCATCAATTCGCTGTCGATTATTTGCAGCATTCTGATCATGGTGACGATTCTTGTCACAATTCCGTAAAAAGAAGAATAAAAACTGCCGCAGTCTGCAACAATGATGACAGACTGCGGCTTTTTGCGTCAGTTGACACCATGGCGGAATGCTTGTATAATGGAAAAAAACGGTAGGGGGTGCGTCCATGGATCAAATCGCGGTTTTGATCCCTTGCTACAACGAGAGCAAAACCATCGCAAAGGTGGTCGGGGATTGGCAGCAGGCGCTGCCGGAGGCGGTCATCTACGTCTACGATAACAACTCCACCGACGGCACAGCGGACATCGCCCGCGCCGCCGGCGCTGTGGTGCGCCCGGAATACCAACAGGGCAAGGGCAATGTCATCCGCCGGATGTTCCGGGAGATCGATGCCCGTGTTTACCTGATGACAGACGGCGATGATACCTATCCTGCCGACCATGCCCGGGAAATGGTGGATCTGGTGCTGCATAAGCAGGCGGATATGGTGGTGGGTGACCGGCTTTCGTCTACCTATTTCACGGAAAACAAGCGTCCCTTCCACAATGCGGGCAACTCGGTGGTGCGCTGGGGCATCAATACTCTTTTTGGCTCGGACGTGCGGGACATCATGACCGGTTGCCGCGCTTTCAGCTATGAATTTGTCAAGACCTTCCCGGTGCTGTCCGCCGGCTTCGAAATCGAAACGGAAATGACCATCCACGCCCTCGACAAGAACATGAAGATCGACCACGTGGTCATCGATTACCGTGACCGCCCCGCGGGAAGCGAGTCGAAGCTTAACACCTTCCGGGACGGCTTCAAGGTTCTGAAAACCATCCTTCGCCTGCATCGCACCTACAAGCCCTATTCCTTCTTCGGCATGATCGCGGCGGTGCTGATGCTCCTTGCAATCGGCTTTTTTATCCCCGTGCTGGTGACCTATATCCGCACCGGGCTTGTTCCCAATTTCCCCACGCTGATCGTCTGCGGCTTTACCGCGCTGGCGGCGCTGCTGTCCTTCTTTACGGGTCTGCAGCTGCAAAATGCCGTGCAGAAGAACAAGCAGGACTTCGAGCTGCAGCGCATCCTTGCCAACCACCGTTTCCGCAAGGAGGTGGGCGAAGATGAGGGATAAACTGCGGGAGCTGTTGCAGCCCTGCTATATCTACGCTCTTTTAGGCTCGGGCGCGGCGGTCTCGATGATCTGCAGTTTTTTCTTCAGCGCCGCGGCTGTGGTGACATGGATCTATGTGGCGGCGCTGGCGCTCTATGCCTGCCGTCCCCGGTCGCTGCTGTATCGCATTGGGCTGCGGGGAGATCTGCCCATAAAGCGGCTTCTGGCAGTGCTGGTGGCGCTTGTGACCATTGCAGTGTGCATCCTGCCCATGGGCGAGTTCTCCATCTGGAACGGCGAGATCCCCGGTCATCGCAACCAGTATGAGCTGATGGCGGAAGCCTTCCTGGACGGACGGCTGGATTTCGCCTATGGTGATGAGGATCAGCTGGCAGGTCTTGTAAATCCCTACGACCCCAACGAGCGCGCTGAGGCGGGGGTTTACTACCATTGGGATCATGCCTACTACAAGGGAAAGTATTACATGTACTTCGGCGTTGTGCCGGTGCTGCTGGTGTTTTTGCCCTACCGGGCGCTGACGGGGATGTCGTTGACCACCTACCATGGCACACAGCTGTTTGTTGCGGCGACAGTGGCGGGTATTTTCGCGCTGTTTTATCTGCTGCAGAAGCTCTTTTTCAAAAAGCTGCCCTTCGGTGTCTACCTGACGCTGGCGGCGGCATTTTCCATGATGAGCGTGTGGTATGCATCGGCAGAGCCTGCCCTATACTGCACCGCCATCACGGCTGCGCTTGCGTTGGAAACGTGGAGTATTTATTTCTTTGTCCGCGCCGTTTGGGGCGACGGATCGGAGAATAAGAGGATCGGCTTTGCCGCCATCGGTGCGCTGCTGGGCGCGCTGGTGTTCGGCTGCCGCCCGCCCATCGCCCTTGCCAATGTGCTGGTGATCCCGATGCTGTACGTTTTTCTTCGGAAGAACAAATTCACGTGGAAGCTGCTTTTTAAGCTGATTTTGGCGGCGCTGCCCTATGCCGCTGTGGCGGCGGGCTTGATGCTCTATAACTACGCCCGCTTTGAAGACCCCTTCGAGTTCGGTCAGGCATATCAGCTGACGGTGGCGGATCAGTCCAATTACAAGATCACCCTGAACGGGCAGATGCTGCTGAACATTTTCAACAACACGGCGGAAAATCTTTTCGGCTTGGGCATCATCACGGAGGAGTTTCCCTATTTGAATCACGGCGGCGTGTACGGCAATTTCCCCATTCTGCTGCTGACGGCGGCTGCCTTCAAAACCTCGGTGCGGCAGCAGCTGAAAGCGCATCGGCTGCGCCCGCTGCTGATCGGTCTGGTCGTTTCCATGCTGCTGATCTCGGCCATCGACATCATGTGGACGCCGTACCTGCTGGAGCGCTACCGCATGGATATCTATTTTCTCGCAGGCATCGCCTGCTTCCTGAGCATCGGTCTGTGGATGCAGGACAGCGGAAAAGTCAGCCGCGGTCGCATCGGCATGGCGGTGATGCTGCTGAGCTTTGTGACGATCGTCAGCTGCTTCCTCTTTTTCCTGCGCACCGCTTCGGTCTACTATCCCGACTGGGTGGCAGAGATCGGCGCAAAGCTCACCTGAAATCAAAGGACGCACCCTTCGGTGCGTCCTTTTTATACCATTTCGCCCTCCAGCATCACCTGCTGGACGTGAAAGGCTTCGTCCACGAAAACGAGATTTGCCTTTTTGCCCACCTCAATGGTGCCGATCTGAGCATCCATGCCCAGCACGCGGGCGGGGTTGCGGGATGCCATGCGGAATGCGTCCACGATGCTGCAGCCGGTGTGCTTCATCACGTTGCGGCAAGCCTTGTTCATGGTCAGGCGGCTGCCGGAAAGAGCACCCTTCCAGTCGAAGTTCAGGTCATCCACATGGGCATATTTCGGCGGATTTGGATGCTCGTCGCCGGTGCCGTCGGTGATCAAAATCACCCGGTCAACGCCCTTGACCTTCAGGATCAGCTTCTGTATTTCCGGCTTAACGTGGATCGCGTGGGAATCGCTGATCATTTCCGCGTACATCCCGTCATCGAGATAGCAATACTCGTCAGGACCCGTACCGCGGCAGCCGCCCCGCTCATTGACCCGGCCGGTGGCGTTGGTGCAATGGGTCTGCAGGTCAGGATGGTAGGGGAGCGCGCGGATTTCGTCGGGAATTGCCTCGCTGTGACCCACGGCAAAAAGCACGTTGGGATTGACTTTTCTTGCGTAGTGCAGGAACGGATCAAGACCCTCCCGCTCCGGCGCGACCGCCCATACCTTGGCATGGC
>JAZNNV010000224.1:0-4440 GCA_045580465.1 Faecousia sp. | reverse complement strand
CGGCGGTTCTCGGTTACTTTCCTAAGAGTAAGGGAGCCACGGCGAAACGGCTCTCTACCTGCCTGCATTGTACGCGATCCTTGCCTGCTTGTCAATCATATCCGAAGGCCCAGTGAACGTCTTTTTCAGATGAAGAATCATATTGTGACCGCCTACAAAGGAGGAATATCCGATGACCAATATTGCGATTCTCGGCTGCGGCCATATTGCCGGCAAGATGGCAAAGACGCTTGAAGCCATGTGCCACAATGGCGAGCCGGTGCGCCTGTATGCCGCCGCTTCCCGCGATCTGGAGAAGGCCGAAGCTTTCTGCGCGGAATACGGCTTTGAAAAGGCCTATGGCTCCTATGAGGAGATGGCGGCGGATCCTGCCGTCGACCTGGTGTATGTCGCCTCGCCGCATTCCCATCATGCACAGCATATGAAGCTGTGCATCGAAAACGGCAAGGCGGTGCTGTGCGAAAAGTCCTTTACCGCAAACGCAGCGCAGGCCAAAGAGGTGCTTGCGCTGGCGAAGGAAAGGAATGTCCTCGTCGCGGAAGCGATCTGGACGCGCTACATGCCTTCCCGCGCGATCATCGATGATCTGATTGCCTCCGGTGCGATCGGCGAGCCGAAGGTGCTCACTGCCAATCTGCATTATCCGATTGAGAATGTGCACCGCATCCGTGTGCCGGAACTGGCGGGCGGCGCGCTGCTGGATGTGGGCGTGTATCCACTGAACTTCTGCTCGATGTTCTTTGGCAACGACTACGCGCGCATGGAATCTACCGTGGAGCTGATGGATACGGGCGTGGACCGTCAGGAAAGCTTCAGCCTGTATTATCCGGACGGGCGCGCAGCGCATATGCACGCAGGCACAGCCTGCCGAAGCGACAGGCGCTGTACCATCTGCGGCACGAAGGGCTATCTGACCGTCGACAATGTCAATAATCCGCTGCGCATCACGCTGAACAAAGCGGAAGAGGATTTTGAAATCGAGCACGACATTCCTGTGCCGGAGCAGATTTCGGGCTATGAGTATCAGGTCCGCGCGTGTCTGGATGCGCTGGCGGCGGGGGCAATTGAATGCCCGCAGATGCCGCACAGCGAGATCATCCGCGTGATGGAGATCATGGATGCGCTTCGCGCACAGTGGGGCGTTCGCTATCCGTTTGAATAAGTAACGGAAGAACACACTGAAAATCACTCCCGGTTTCCGGGAGGGATTCAGACCATCAACAAAGCCCATGTTTTGAAGTTCAAGACATGGGCTTTTAGCATGCAAATGGAGTGAAATACAGTATAAAAGGCCTTGGCCAGCCTTTTCATATTCTGAACTGCAGCGGTCAGGAAGCACTGTTCGCGCATGTTCTGAATACCGAGCATGCGAGCAAAGCGCAGGCCATGATTTTCTTTAGCCTCCGCGAAAGAGCGTTCAATTGTTTCTTTACGCCAAGCGTAAATGCGTTTACCTCGAGGGGTATTCGTAAAGCATATAATGCGATCCAGAGCATCCTGCCAAACATGTCTGTCCACCATCCTGCGTTTCATGGATTTGCCAAAGCATTCTGTTCTTCTGCTGCACTCGGCACAGGTTTTGCTATTACAGAAGTATTGCCGATATCCCTGTCGCGTTGTCGTTTTCCAATCAAGCAGATTCTTTTCTGGACAGATGTAAAAGTCATATTCCCAGTCAAAGTTAAATCTGTATTTTCCGTAGTGCTCTGTTTTATGTGTATGTCTTCTGTACCCAATAACCCCTTGAATTCCATTCTTCTCCAAGAGGTGAGCAATCCACGCACTGTGGTAGCCAGCATCCAGCCCCATATACTTCGGCAGCTTACCGAGCCTTTGCTCAATTTCTCTGAGTATCGCCGGAAATGGCGTAATATCGTTGATATTGGCAGGTTCTACATGCACATTGACGATGACGTTATGCTTGCTGTCTACAGTACGATGTTCGCTATAATGAAAGCCATCTGGTTTTCCATCACGGCTTTGTTGTCCGCTTTCCGGATCAGTCAGACTTTTCATCTGTGTTTTTCTGCTGCCTCCATTCGGTGGATTATCATCGTCATCATGGTCAAATGGCTTTTTCCCCAGTATCTTTCTATCCAGATCAATCTGAGCATTCAGCTCTTCCATGTATTCCTTTGGCGTTTCTTCTACAGTTACCAAAGCTTTGCGATGCTTATTCGCTTTTGCCTTGATGTGTGTAGAATCGGTATAAAGTATATTTCCTCCTACCAGCTTCTTTTCAATGCACTGCTTCAGGATGTTGTCGAATATCTTTTCTGCGATGTTGTTATTACGGAAGCGCCGCACACGATTCAAACTGATTGTTGCGTGATCAGGTCCTTTCTCTGTCAGTTTTAATCCGAGAAACCATTTAAAGGCGATATTCTCATTCACCTGCTGCGCCAGCTTGGTTTCAGACTTGATTCCATACAGGTAACCCAGAAACAGCATTCGGAACAGCAGTTCCGGCTCTATGGCTGGTCTGCCCATATTAGGAGAATATAGATCCTTACACAAATCATGAATGAAGCTGAAATCTACTGCTGCATCTATCTTTCGCAGAATATGATCCTGCGGTACAAGTTCGTCTAATAATACGATTTCATATTCTTTCTGCTTACTGATTTCTCTTTCTCGCAGCATACTCTCAGCCTCCTATCTTTTTACTTCTATTATTCGACGTTTACTGCTCTCTTTCCTTTTGGTTTTTCAACTAAAAAACAAACTCCCGCTTTTGCGAGAGTTTGTTGATGGTCTGAATCCCTCCCGGTTTCCGGGAGGGATTGATTTGTTTTGGGCGGAGAATGGATTACTCGGCAGCGGCAAAGGAGAATCCGTGTTCCTGGGCATATTGCTGCGCTGCGCTGCCCTCCGGGCAGATGAACGTGACCTGATCGCTGCAGCCCTCGAAGGCGTCGTCTGCGATGTCGGTCAGGCTGGCAGGCAGATAAACGTTGAGCAGCTCGGCGCAGTCTGCAAAGGCACGCGCCCCGATGGAAACGAGGCCGTCCGGCAGGATGAGATCCGAGCAGGCGATGCCGGCAAAGGCCTCGGCTTCGATGGACACTGCGCTTGCGGGAAGCGAGAAGAGTACGGGCGCAACCGGCGTGATAGGGACGATGGTTCCGGTGTAATCACTGCGGTCTTCAATATACATCCGCAGCGTATAGCCGTCCATGAATAGGCGTCGGATCATCAGCTTGCTGCTGCCGGTGTGGTACTCTGTACGGACGATTCTGGAAGAACGGTCTGCGGCGTAGAGTTTATTCTGTACGCCGTAATAGAAGGTGTCTTCGGTGACCCAAAGCGGATCTCCTTCCGAGCTGTAGAGGATCTGATTGTTGGCGGACGCGCTGAAGGTGTGCGCGGTCTTATAGGTACCGCTGGCAATGTTCCATGACCGGATGATGCGTGTTTCATTCTGCATGGCTGGATCGATGTAATAGACGACGTCGTCCACCACGGACAGCGGAGCGGAAATATCCGTCCAGAAGAAATTGTCGTATTGGGTGCTGCTTGCCGCCGTAGAGAAATCCCAGTCGTGGTGTCCAGTGCTGCGGATGCCGCTGTCGCTGCGCAGGAAATTGTCGTGGAATGCGCCGAGCGGCCTGTCGAAAAGCGGATCGTTCCATGTAACGTCGATGTGATACCAGCTTCCGTCCAGATAAACCATGTTCCATGTATGGTTCATGGCGTCGCTGGTGGCAGTGTCGTTTCTGATGCCGAGCTCATTGAGCACAGCGCGGTAAAGCAGCATATATGCCTGGCATACGCCCTTGCCTTTTGAGAGCATCTCGTCCGGGCTATAGATGCTGTAGGAGGTGTCATATTCAAAGTTGACGCAGAGATAGTCGTTGGCCAGAAGCAGTTTGCCGATGGCGGTATCAGCCTGATTGGCATAGTCGGTGACCTTGGCGACGCCCCTGTTGAAGGCGGTAATGCGCTTTTTCAGGTCGCTGCCGGAATATTTGTACTCCGGAAGAAAGCTGGTGACCTTGCCGCCGGAATGATAATAGCTGAATCCGCCGGAAACATAAAACAGGTCTGGGCGGCTGTTGAGCAGCGACCAATAGGCGTCCTTGAATGCATCGACGGTCATGCTGTAGCTGCGCACATCAATCTCTGCCGTCTGCATTTCCAGATGGCCGATGATGTAGCTGTCGAATGACGATGCACGCAGCATGACGGCCGGGCGAGCGGGCGGGGAGGGCAGGTATCCCTCGGAGAAAAGCTCGACATGGCCGTGCGAGAGGGTTTCTTCCTCGGCGAGAGCGCAGGAGGAAAGGAGCGCAAGCAGCGCGATCATCACAAGTATCGTGCGCAGTCTTTGCAAATGCAGTTTCATGGATGGCGTCCTTTCGTAGAATAGGGCGGAAGGCGCAGATCAGCGGTTGATTGAATCAGCCATGCGGTGATAGGTAAAGTCGGAGGCCAAGCGGT
>JAZNNV010000223.1:0-4033 GCA_045580465.1 Faecousia sp. | reverse complement strand
GGGCGGCATCCTCAGCGAACCCGTTGAGGTTCACGGCATCGTGCCGAAGGAGCAGGTCAAGGACTACGTTCTGGAGCTGATGGACAAGTGCGGTCTGCGCGACTACTATTACGAGCGCTATCCTCATGAATTTTCCGGCGGTCAGCGTCAGAGGATCTGCATCGCCCGTGGGCTGTCGGTCAATCCGAAGCTGGTCATCTGTGACGAGCCGGTTTCTGCGCTGGACGTGTCCATTCAGGCGCAGATCATCAACCTGCTGAAAAAGCTGCAGCGGGAGATGAATCTGGCGTATATCTTCATTTCCCACGATCTTTCGGTGGTCAAGTTCATTTCCGACAAGATCGGCGTCATGTATCTGGGCGCGATGGTGGAGTTTGGCACGAAGGAGGATATTTTCAGAAATCCTCTGCATCCTTATACCAAGGCGCTGTTCTCCGCTGTTCCCAATCCCGACCCGGACAATAAGACGGAGCGCATCAAGCTGGAGGGCGATATTCCGTCCCCGGCAAATCCGCCCAAGGGCTGCCGTTTCCACACCCGCTGCCCCTACGCAACGGAGAAGTGCAAGCATGTGGTGCCGGAGTACCGGGAGTACGAGCCGGGTCACTTCGCAGCGTGCCATATGTTGGAGCAGGACAATGGCTAAAAAAGAGAAGATCACCTATGTGGACGATGGCAGAACCATCGCCGACATGAGCGATGTGACGGGTGCAGGGGGGCTTCCCAAGCGCAGCCCCTATACACCCCGCCCGAAGTTCAAAGAGGTCTGGAAGACCTACTGGAGCGCTGTGAGAATGATGCTGGTGCCGATGGCGGTCGTCGTCGGCGCACTGGTCATCATCTATTTGATCATGCTCCTTGCCTTTTGGCTGATGTAAAGCAAAACACCACCCGTTTGGGTGGTGTTTTTTGAGGTTTTCACATTCTGTGTAAAGCGTAACATCCCCTTGTCGAAACTGTGTTTTCATGTTATATTATTGGTAGAAATAATTTTTCTTATGATGCAATAAAATGACGGTTTCGATGATTGTTGTAGTGAAAGAGAAGAAATATTGACATCGAAAGGTGAATCATTATGAGTAGATCCAACCGAATCATAGCTGTGATTATTTTAGCACTTGTCGTATCACTTTTTGCAGGTTGTCAAGAACCATATGACCCCGATAAGCTTTACACAGATCCGCCCTCTCAGGAGGTTTGTAAGGAAATACATAGTACATTTATGGACAGGGGAATGATTATCTTTCGTTATAACGATATTGGCGTTAATTACGACTGGTTTTACGGCACGATCAACGGTTGTATTGTCGCTTTTTATGACTCTAGCGATATGGCTATCTATTTCCCCGGATGGGAGATCGCCGGTTACACATTTGAATATGGAAGCCCATTTGAAATCTATGTTTACAGAGATGGAGAGGTCTGCCTGTTGCAAGAAGCCTACGAAAAAGGCTGGCTGACAAAAATACAGATCGGAAAAATCTATGAAAGACATAATGAACTCTTTGCACCATAGGTGGAAGAGTAAAGCACTGACAGTATACAGCAGGAAACGCGAGAAAGCTGAGTCTAATTCCAACGCGCACCTCTAACAATAACCGCGATTGGAATTTCCCAAGCATTATTTTGTGTTGCATTCAGATCGGTTCGAGTTCTACATCTGAATGCCGTATCAAAAGAAAAAAGCCATCCCTTTTGGGATGACTTTTCTTTTGGTGAACGATATAGGACTCGATTTAATCGAAATTTGAATCCGCTGAGCCGTTGTTGGCAGCAGTCTGCCGGACTGCACACCTGGTTTTGCAAACCGCTGGAACTTTAAGGAAAAATCTTCGGTTTTACTTGAATTTGCTCTTCCTCCGCAGTATAATGCGAGTATTGCGAAACCCATGCACGAAAAATTTTTTATATAAACGCATACTTAAATCATTCAATAACAGGATGGTGTGACAATGGTACAAGCATATTTAAAAGAACTGCTCCACAAGATTTATCACGAATCAGATATCGAATGGATTGGAAATCACAGTGCAGAACTGACGGATATTGAATACGGACAAACTTTTTCTGATTACAAAAACGCAGCGCTGTATGTCTACAACCTGTGCAAAGCACAGGGGTTCCAAACGGAGCTGCTTTCTTTCCCGGCGGACGGAAAAGCCGAATTTCTGGACTTTGGTACACCCATGGCATGGGACGCCACAAAGGGAAGCTTGACAGTTGTACAGTCTTCGATTCCCTTTGATGATCCAATCCTCGCAGATTTTCAGAAAATGCCTTTTTCTCTGGTCAAGCATTCTGTTTCGACACCGGAAAATGGAATTCGTGTGCCCGTTGTCTGCGAGAGTCAGGTTCGTGCAGGTGCCGACTGCACGGGCGCATTGGTGCTTTTGGAAGCGCAAACCGCACCTCGACAGCCTGCCATCAGCTATGTTCTGGATCAGGGCGCTATTGGTTTTGTTGCTGACTACCTGCGGGGCGCCGACACTTGCCCTGACGGTGTGCAATGGGTCAATGCCGGCACAGATATCCCCAACCAATGGCATGTCAGAGCTGAAGACCGGGATTTTATCGGTTACTCTATTTCCCCACGTATCGGCAAAAAGCTGCGTCAGGCGATTCTTGCCGGACCGGTGGAGGTGCTTGCTATTTCGGACGGACATCGCTACGAGGGCGAGATCCATGCCGTCACCGCCCTGATTCCGGGCAAGCGCAAGGAGGAACTGTGGCTGTTTGGTCATCTGTACGAGCCTTTTGTCAACGACAATGCCGTTGCGGTTATGATGACCATCTCTGGCGTTAAGCAGCTCCAGCGCATGATTGAAGAGGGTGCACTTCCTCCGCTGGAATACTCCATCAGACTGGTTTATGCCATGGAAAGCTACGGTGCGGCAGCAGTTGCCAGTTATTTCGGCGGCGACATGAACGACCGTGCCATTGGTGGCTTTAACATCGATTGTCCGCCTGTGCTGATCGATGATGACAAATTCTGTCTGCGCCGCCCGGGCTATGCATCTCCCTTCTTTGGCAAGGCAATTCTGCAGATGGCAACGCAGGCGTACGAAGAATACTTTACCGAAAAGGGGATGGAGTATGCCCCTACATCAAAGTGGGTCGTCGAATATGGCGATGATACCATTCTGGGCGACAGCACCGTCGGCGTGCCTACCCTTTACATGGATCACGACTACAGTAAATGTCCCTATTGGCACAACTCATGGCAGGATACCTCATTCCTGGATATGGAAAAGCTCAGAAAGGCGCACAGTCTGTTTCAGCTTTGGCTCTGCATCGTAGCCACCATGAGCAAAACAAATCTGGCGCCCTATGTAGAGGAAGCTGCGCATCTTTCTCAGCAGAAGCTATATGCAGAAGCTGCCGCTGCCAACGCAGAGGGCAATCCTGCCCTTCGGATGAAGTTTTTCTTGGAGGGAGAGTCACGCGAGCTTCGCGCCTTCAAAAAAGTGGCTGATATTCCGGAAATTGAAGCTGCAGCTGCGGCACTTACAATCCCCGATATGCCTTTTGTGCCCATCGAAAGTGCTTGGTTAACCCATGCAAACAGCATGATCCCCAGCCGAGCTACCATTGGTTTTCCTTACGGACTTGGTAAAGTGCCAAAAGATCAACGACGAATTTTGCCTGATGGGGTCATTTACGGACCTATGGCATGCATTTTATCTGCCATGGATGGCAAGCGTGACCTTGGCCAGCTGATCCTCGGAGCATTGTGGGAATGCGGAAGACCGATCACAGACGATACTGTTAAGACCTATGTAGATGCCGTTGAATATCTTTGCAAGTGGGGATATCTGACTTGTGAATAATTGAGAAGCACATCCACCGACTATGTCGGTGGATGTGCTTTTTGTGGACGATATATGACTCGATTTGCATCTGCGCTAGGCGCAGATAATTGTTCGCCTCCGTCGAGCCGTCGGCGGCAACAGTCCCCCGGACTGTTGCATTTAGATCGGTTCGAGTCCAATCTCTAATACCATACCAAACAAAAACACCACCCGATTTGGGTGGT
>JAZNNV010000222.1:0-12270 GCA_045580465.1 Faecousia sp. | reverse complement strand
CGTTTTAGGAAGTTGAAAAATCAAGTTTCTCTCTCGGTATAGCGTTTATTTTGGCCAATATCTTCTTTAGTTTAGCATTTGTGTATTTCCCATTCGTGTTCTATTTAGCTCCTTATTATGAGTATGTAGCAAGTTACTTATCAAATTCAGCCTCTTTGAGGGTCAAATATGGTTTTGCAAATGGTGACTGACAAGACATAAACAAGGTCAGCAGGAATTTTTTACATAAATGGACATGAATGTATATAACCTAAAATAAGAATAAATTTTAATAAGGGCTGCCCAAAAAGAAAAAAATGCAGTTGCCATCCTATAGATACTTGCAGAAAGGATAAAATTTACTTTTAGACCTTTTGGGATAGCCCTTATTAATACTTCAGATAAAATTCCTTAGGTTATATTTTCAATCCTTTGGACCGGGTTTCCTCCTTGGCATACAGTCCCGGACGCCCGATTATGACATGGTTGGCAACGATACTATCCGCCGGACTGCGTATCTGCGGCGGTGCATTTTCGGGATATTGCGCCTGCCTGTTCCTCACATCTTCCGCTTCCGGCTTGAGCTGTTGCCCTTCATTCTCCTTTTCTGCGACTTCGGGCGTGGGTGGCGCAAGCTCCAGCTGAATTTTTCGGTCAAGGGCGGCAAGTTCGGACTTCAACTGCTTCAGCTCGTCCTCCTTCTTCCACACCTTACCCGCTATCTCCTGTAACTGCGGTATCTCCATCTCCAGCACCTCGTTCTTCGCCTTGTACTGGTCGATGATGGAGGGTATCCCCTCCATCGCGTTGAGGAAGTTGCGGGCGGCGGCCAACGGGTCAGCCATCGCCAGATGCCCGTTGTTGTAGGTGTACTTGTAGTTCCCCTCGACCACGAAGCGGTTGTCGGTGAACTCCAATCCCTCTTTGAGTATCCTTTCGCTCACCACCTTTATCGGAAAACCGTAAAGTTCACCGACCTGCGTGTACAACCCTCCGGTCGTGGCATTCTTGGCTATCTCCTGCAAACGCTTTCCGATGACCTTCTCATCGGCGGAATCCACTCCGTCCACCTTTATTATATTAAGGCGGTTGCCCTCCTTGTCGGTCTGCACCACCGACAGGAAGCGGTTCCAGTCCTCCGTCATGGCATCTATGAAAGCCGTGTTGTTGCGCAACTCGCCGGTCTTTGACTCCAGCTTGAACTCCGAATCACGCTTGCCCTTGTTGAACGACTTGCGTTCCCCTTCGAGCGATGCGATCCGCTTTTCCAGTTTCGCCTTGTCCAACAGGTCGGTATTGCCGGAGAGCAACGCCATGTATTCCGAGAAATTCATGCCCGATTTTTCGTCCATTGCCCCCTCGTCGATGGTACGCGCACCCATCGCACCGCTTTTGAGCTGGCTTATGAAAGTCTGCTTGCAGTGCAGGAGGTTGAACTTGTAGCTGTCCAGTGACTTCTCCACCGCGTAGATGATTACATCCACGTTGTTCCCGGCGAAATGTTTGGCAATCTCATTACCTGCCCTAACTCCGCGTCCGTCACGCTGTTGCAAGTCGGACGGTCGCCACGGCGTATCGAGATGATGGATAGCCACACACCGTTTCTGGGCGTTCACACCCGTTCCGAGCATAGAGGTAGAGCCGAACAGCACACGCACCGTCCCGGCGTTCATGGCGTCTATCACCGCCTTCCGCGCCTTGTCGGTCTTGCACTCCTGAATGAAGCGCACCTCGCTTGGCGGTATACCGTAGTCCTCCGTCAGTTTGCGCTTGATTTCCGAATAGACGTTCCACCCGTCGCCCGGCTGGTATGTCCCCAAATCAGAGAAAACGAACTGCGTGCCTTTCTGGGCGTCGTATTTTTGATAATACTCCGCGATCATCTTGGCACAGTGACTCGCTTTGTTGTCGGGATGATCTTCGTAATTCGGGTCTATCATGCGCATGTCGAGTGCCATTTTCCGGGCATAGTCCGTGGCGATGAGCATCTTCGCCTTTTCTTCCGTTTCCGAAAGCGGCAGCCTGCCCAACAAGGTGGCATCGCCCGTCTTGGCGAACTGCATCAGTTTCTGTATGAAGTCCTCCTGTTCCGGCGTGGGCGGTATATGGTGCAGTATCTCGTTCTTGGCAGGACGGTCAACGCCCACATCCTCCGCCGTGCGGTAGTCCGTGATTTCATTATAGAAGGCGGCAAGCTCCGGCACTTTGATGAAGTAGCGGAAACGCTCCTTCTGGACCACATTGTTCGTCACGTTAAATTCAAAATCCGTCGTCTTCTTGGCAAATATCGCCGCCCAAGCGTCGAAACACCTTATGTCCTGCCGTTCCAGCTCCTTCGGGCGCAGGTACTTGAACAGCAGGTACAATTCAGTCAGTGAGTTGCTGATAGTCGTGCCGGAGAGGAAGGTCGCACCCAAGTCTTTTCCTGTGCGCTCCTGTATGGTGCGTATGGCAAAGAGCATGTTAAGTGCCTTCTGGCTTCCCTCGCTGTTTCCCAATCCCGCCACACGGTCGTGGCGCGTGTTGAAAGTCAGATTCTTGAACTGGTGGCTCTCATCTATGAAGATGTGGTCGATGCCCATCTGCTTGAAATCCACCACGTCGTCCGTGCGTGACTTTATGGCGTGTTCCACCTTCTCCAGCTTCGCTTCAAGGTTGTGCTTGCGCTTCTCCAATCCTTTCAGCATCGCCCGCGACACGTTCTTTCCCTGCTGCCGTAGCACTTCGAGGTTTTCCTCCACCGTGTCAAGCTCTGCTTGCAGGATGCGCTGCTGCAATTCCGGCGACTGCGGTATCTTGCCGAACTGGTCGTGCGACATGATGACGCAATCGTAGTCGTTGTTCTTTATATTATTGAAGAAGCGCACACGGTTGGCGGTCGAAAAGTCCTTCTCCGAAGCGTACAGAATACGTGCGTTGGGATATGCCGCCTGATAGGTGGCTGCAATCTCCGCAACGTTGGCTTTCAGCCCGATAATCATCGGCTTGTGTGCCAAATTCAGACGCTTCATCTCATGCGCGGCGATGCACATTATCAGCGTCTTACCGGTTCCCACCTCGTGGTCGCAAATTCCGCCGCCGTTCTGTTTCAACATCCAGACGCAATCCATCTGTGAGGGATAGACGCTCTTGATACCCCGGCTTGCCAGCCCTTTCAGGTTGAGGTCGGGAAAGGTCTGATGGGAGCCGTCGTAGCGCGGGCGCACGAAACAGTTGAACTTGCGGTTATACATCGTCACAAGCCGCTCCTTGAACTGCGGCGACTGCTCTTCGAGCCATTCGGAGAAGCCGTTTCGTATCTCGTCAATCTTGGCGTTGGCGAGTTGTATTCCCTCGCTGTCGCGCATCTTGATGTCGTTGCCATGCTCGTCCTTGCCGATGGACTTCATCATGTCAGGGCAGGTGTTGTGCAGGGCGTGTTTTAGGAGGTGCATACCGTCATAGTTCCGGTAATACCCCTTCACCAGAAACTCGTCCGTGATTTTCATGGTGCGGTAGCCGCACACCACCGAAAACTCGTCCATGCTTGCGGAATAGGCGATTTTCACCTCCGTGTCGAACAGCCGGCTCATGTAGGCGGCATAGACACCCGTCGGAATCCAGCGTTCCCCGAAATTGAAGTCCAGATCCTCGAAGGCGATGCGCTGCGGCTCGGCATCTTTCAGAGCCTCCAACGCCTGCTTCACCTCCGGCATACGCTCATTTTCGGGATTGTCACCCATCCATGCCTCTATGCGTTCCGCTTTCTCTATGACATTTCCGGCGATGAAACGGTCTTTGATTTCGTAACCGGTCACGAGCGGATTGTAGTAGATGCGCCCTTGCAGGGCAGTGAGCAAATCCTCCGCCGTGCTGTCGGTTATCTCCCGCATATAGTCGAGATTGACCGTACCATATTTGTTGAGCGACGCAGACAGGGCTTCTTCGGGAGAGCCTACGTTGGCATGGCTCTCCACCGCGAAGGAAACAGGATGCTCGAAGATGTCCGCCTTGACGAACTTTCCGTTTTCCATCCGTTCCAGCGAAAGGATGTCGCGCCCGCCCGCATCCATCATCACTAACTTCACGTTCTGCTTGGCGTTGAGGTTGCCGTAGCGCATGACAAACTCATCGTAACAGGTATTCAGATGCTCTCGCCACGGAACATTTGCCTCGCGCCGGAGCGATTCATAACGGTACAGACGCTCGTAGGCGTCACGCAGCGACACATACAACAACGCCTTTTCCTTCTGGTATCCTTTCAGGTCGAGCGGCTGGAATGTCGCCCCGTATGGCGTGATGTCTTTCAGGTAGCCGATGTTATGACGCCCCCGGTCAGCCACCAGCGACCCTTCGCGCAGGTGCATCTCCGGCGTGCGGTGGTAGGCACGCGGAGAAAGGTCCACGACTTCCTCCTTCGGCTTTTCCGCTTCGATGTCGGGGAAAAGGAAAGTCCCCACCGCTTCCGATGGGGTATCTGTAACGGCAGGTGCGGCGACTGCCTCCGGCTGTGTTTCCTCCTGTCGTGGCTGCTCACGGGAAGTTTCCGGCACGGCTTTCACTTCCGTCTTTTCCGCCACTTGTTTCTCGTTATGCTGCCTTGCCAGTTCCCGAAGTTCTTTCCTACGCTCCGGCGTCAAACCCATCATCATTTCATAGAAACCGTTGATGGGAGGATTGGTATCCCAGTCCAGTGTGGCATAGATGTCGTCCGGGTCGGCAGGCTTGGCGGTGTTCTCCGCTTTCACCTCCTTATTCTCCATTGCGGGTTTTGCAGTTGGAGCTGTCGGTGTAACCGTGACTTTCGGTTTGGGCGGAGTGGACTTTGCCGTAACTGCCTTTTTCACCGTCTTTTTCTTTTTGGAGGTTTTCGGTTGGCTGACCTCTTCCGTCATCCCCCAGAGGTCAAGCAGGGTGAGCTGCACGCCTGCGGAATATTGCGGGCGCGGTTCTATCTCCGGCTTTTCATCTGCGGGTTGCGGCTTTTCTGTCGGAGTTTCCACCGTCTGCGCCGAGGATACTGTTTCCAATTTTATGGCAGGACGCTCTACTTTATTTTGAACGGCAACTTTTTCTTCCGTTCCTGCCTGCCGGATTGAACCCGAATACAAGCGCATGGCAAGCCTGTAATGGAAATCCTCGTCGAGCATACGGCGCAAATCCCCGGCGATGCCTGCTGCCTTGCCCTCGTGCAGATAAACCATAGCGGGCTTCCCGTAGGGGTCTGTGTCAAGTTTCGCCATCGTATGCACGATGCGTTCCGGGTGGTGGATGAAATAGGCGTTGTCGGTCAGGGCGGTTTTCGTGTCCGTCTGTATCACGGTCATCAGCCGCTCGTCCTGCGACATTTCCTTCTTGCTGAGGTTCTTTTGCAGGACAATCAGGTCACTGCCCACCTCCGTGCCCGCGTTGTCCGTGAACAGGTTGTTGGGCAGGCGTATCGCGGATACCAGATTGGCCTGACTGAACAGCTCGTTACGCACGGAGGTCTTGGTGCTATTCAATACCCCTTGCGAGGTGATGAACGCCACGATACCGCCGTCACGCACGGCATCCAGTCCTTTGAGAAAGAAATAGTTGTGGATGGTTTTCTGGGCGGAGCGTCTGCCGAAAGAGTCGCTCCGCTGAAACTCCGCGTCGAACACGGCAATGTCACCGAACGGAATGTTGGACACCGCCAAGTCGAAATAATTGTTGAACGGTCTTTCGATTTTCTCAAAACCGCAGGTGCGCATTTTCTGGTCGGGATAGAGATGCCTCAAGATTGTACCCGTGAGCAGATCCTTCTCGAAAGCCATCACATCCGCATTGGGGCTGTGCCGCAGCATGGAATCCACGAACACGCCGACACCTGCCGACGGTTCGAGCATACGGGCGGGGCGGACGCTGTAATCTGCCAGCACGTCCGCGATGGTGTCGGTTATCTCTTTGGGGGTGTAGAAAGCGGTCAGCACGGACGCTTTCAGCGAATCCACAAACCGCTTGTACTCTGTTTCGTCCTTGCTGTTCTCACGGATAAGCCTGTGCAGCTCCACCGTCGGGGCGAACAGTTCGAGGTCGGATTTCGCCCACCGGACGGCATCCGTCAGTTCCTTTGCAGGGTTGAGGATACATTTCAGACCGCCGAAACCGCAGTACCTTTGAAGTATGGCACGCTCTTCGGTTGTCGCTGTCCTATTTTCCCTGTCAAGGATGAATGCCGTCCGTATCGCCTCGATGTTGTCCCGCAGTTTCTGTTTGCGGTTAAACGCCATATTCGTCTAAGTAAAGGACGGTTGCTCCCGTCAGCTCCGTGTAGAGCAGGTCGTAATCGGAAGACAGGGCGAAATTGTCATCCGAGAGGTCATAGACGGAGAACACGTTGCCGACAAGCGGCAGCAGTTTCAGGACAAAGGCTTCACGCTTCTCTTCCGGCACTTCATCGGCAAACTCGTTTTCCACGACTTCGCGGAGGATGGCGTAACGGGAATAATGCAGCCCGCGCAGCAGCGTGTCCATCGCCAGTTCCTGCGCACCATCGGCGGGATAGCCTTCAAGCCGTGCCCTCTCATACGTTTCGGCGGCACGGTCGGCCCGTTCCCGTATGAAAGCGGTGTCGTCAGCCTGTTCAAACTTGTTCGTGCGGAGATAGTCCAGCAGGTACAGACCGTAATAGGAAAAGTCGGTCTGACCCTCGTTTTTCTTCTTGTTGTTCATTACTTTGGATTTAGCGGATTGATAATTAACGGGATAATCGGTTGGAAAAAGGAAGAAAAAGGCACTCGGTATCCCTCCGAGTGCCACCACTAAATCCAAAGTATGAGTGTAATCCGGTATCGAAGAACAATTCATTACTCTGAACAAGTGGCAAAGTTAATACTATTTCTTCCGTCCTGAAAATTTCTTGTCCTTTTTAGCCTCCGGGAACACAAAAGTCGTGTTATATTCCCCGTCAAAGGCGACAACAGCATCGAAACTCTTGCCCTGTTTGCTCTTGAACCCTTTGAGCAGCTTGGTATGCCCTTCGGTGAGCAGGTCTTTGATTTCATCGTCGGACAGGGTGCGTCCCGCTTTCAGCCGGAACACGGGCAGTCCGCACTCCGTGTTGTCGCAGCGTACCACCTTGCCGTAGAACCGCATCCTGCCCGTGCCACACTTGGGACACGCGCAGCCGGAGTCACGGCTGCCGAAGAGCTTGTCGCACGAGATCAGTTCGGAGGTTATCTCACGTGTGTACGCCTCTATCTCCTTGCGGAAGGTGTCGTCGGACAGTTCCCCGCGCTCGATACGCGCCAGCTCCTTTTCCCATTCGCCCGTCATGGCAACATCGGCGATGCGCATCGTCTTGACGACGGAATTGAGGGCAAGTCCTTTTTCGGTGGGAACAAGCGACTTCTTGCAGCGTTCCATGTAACCGCGCTTGAAAAGCGTTTCGATGATGGAGGCGCGTGTGGCGGGAGTACCGATGCCACAGTCCTTCATCGCCTGCCGCAGTGCGTCGTCCTCAATTTCCTTGCCCGCCGTTTCCATTGCCGAGAGCAGGGTGGCTTCGGTATGCAGCGGCTTGGGTTTGGTCTTTCCTTCGGTAATGGACGAGCCTTTCGGTGTCAGCGTGTCGCCTTCCTGCCAGCCGGGGATGGTAATTTCCTCTTTTTCCTCGCCATAGACGGCACGCCATCCGGTTTGCTTCACGACGCTGCCTTTTACGGTAAACTCCACTCCGGCACATTCCGCCGTGACAGTGGTCACATCCTTGACGCATTTCTCAGAGAATGCCTCGACCATGCGCCCGGCAATCATCTGATAGATGGTATTGTCCTCTTTGGAGAGGAAGAGCGGTTTCTCACCCGTGACGAGCAGGGCATGGTGGTCTGTCACCTTGCCGTCGTCCACGCTGCGGCGTGTCGGGGCGGCTTTTGCCCGCACCTTGTCTTTCCATTCGGGCTGTGTGCCGATGAAAGCGAGCAGTTTGGGAATTTCGGCAAACACGTCTTCGGGGATGTAGCGGCTTCCCGTTCTCGGATAGGTTATCAACTTCTTTTCGTAGAGTTTCTGCGCGATTTCAAGCGTCTGTTCCGCCGTGAAGCCGTGCTTGGCGTTGGCTTCTTTCTGGAGCGTGGTCAGGTCGTAGAGCAAGGGAGTTTCCTCCGTCTTCTCCTTGCGCTCGGCTTTCGTGACAGTGGCGCAACCTGCCGCCTTTACCTTATTATATAGTTCCATCGCCGGTTCTTTCTCTTTCCATTTCTCGGAGGATGAGAATTTCACGACTTCGCCGTCGCAACCGTCCGTTGCGATATGGAGCTGCCAGAATGCTTCGGACGTAAAGCGGCGGTTCTCCCAGTAGCGTTCACATACCATAGCCAACGTTGGTGTCTGCACCCGCCCCACGGAATACGTGCCGTGTCCGGCGGCGATGGATAACGCCTGTGTGCCGTTGATGCCCACGAGCCAGTCGGATTCGCTCCGCGCTTTGGCGGCGAGGTAGAGGTTGTCGTATTTGCTGCCGTCTTCGAGTTTCCGCAGTCCCTCGCGGATAGCTTTGTCGGTGAGAGAGCTGATCCACAGGCGCACGAAAGGAGTGGTGCAACCCGTATAGTGGTAGAGGTAGCGGAAGATAAGCTCTCCCTCGCGTCCGGCATCGGTCGCCACGATGATATGTTCGCTTGTGTCGAACAGTCTTTTGATGACTTTTATCTGCGACACCACGCCGCTGTCGGGCTTGTAACCTTTCTCCGTCCTGACCTGACGGGGGACGAGCGTGAATGTGTCGGGAATAATCGGGAGGTTGTCACGGACAAATCCGCGCACGCCGTAGCCGTCGGGCATGGCAAGCTGAACGAGGTGTCCGAATGCCCATGTCACGGCATAACCGCCTCCCTCGAAATATCCTTCCTCTCTCTTTGTCGCGCCCACGATGCGGGCGATTTCACGTGCCACGGAGGGCTTTTCTGCAATGATTGTCTTCATGTCTTCTTCTTTTTTGTTGATACTTTGGATTTTATTTTGGATTCAGTGGCGGACACGGGATTACATTTTCATGCCCTTGCCCGTTTTCTTCTGCGGCTTCTCCTGCTGCTGTTGCTGGCGGGCGTCCTTCGGGTTGGTCTGACCTTTCTGCAACGGCTCTCTCAGATTCTTTGTAGCCTCGTTGGTCTTGCCATCGTTGTTCACCGCCACCTGCGTGCGGCTCTCGTTGGACGGAGCAACCTGCTGTGCATTGTCAGGGTTCGTGTCGTAGCGGTACGGGCGTCCCTTCTCCGGGTTGAACTTGATATACATCGTGGCATGGAAGCCCTGCTTGTCGGTCACGTTCTCCAGCTTCACGGCTTTACCCGCCACATAGTCGGCTTTCTGCTGGTCGGTGAAGCTCACGCCGCTCCATTTGCTGATGGGGCGGATGCTGCCGTCCTCGTTCGTCCACGTGTTGCGGCGTTGCTCCTTCTTGGTCTGTGCGGCATTTTCCCCGCCCTGCGCCTGACTTTTCGATGTGTCGCCTTTGGTTTCCTGTGTCTGTGCGGTACGGGGCGACTTGCCGGTTCCCGGCACGAACTCCACGCCGCGCTGCTCCACGTTCACTTGCAGGGTGGTGACGAACTTTCTGCCGTCGTTGCGCTCGATGAGCTTGTCGCGTACGGGCAGTCCGGCGCGGAGCATGTCCCGCTCCTGCGTGGTGATTTCCGTCTTGCCGATGCGCTCCGGGATGCGCACCCTGCTTGCCGGAATGTCCGTGATTTCATTCGTCTTGCGGTCGATGCTGATGTAGGAGGGGATGATCTCGCCCGTTTCCCTGTCCACAATGTCCACGACCCTACCGAGATTGCCCGTTTCGCGGAGGTTCTTCCGGTCATTGTCGGAGAATTTGTGTTCCTTGTACTCATCCAGCTTCTGCTCCTTGCGGATGAAGTGCGGCACGAGGCTGATGTTTCCCTCACCGTCCTTCTTGAAGGAGAGGCGGGCGTCCAGCTCGAATGATTCGCCGCCGAAGGTCGGTTTGACCTTTACCAAGTCGGACTTGCCATAGTTGAGCATCTTCGTAAGGTCGCCGGACTTTTCAAGGTTGTCCCGCTTTACGCCCCATCTGTCCTCCAGCTCCTGCCAGTTGATTTTACTCTCGTCGATGGGCTGGTAGCCACGTTTGCCCTGCATCTGTTCGGATTTGTCCTGTTGCTGTTCTTTCCGTTGTTCCATGTTCTCCTGTTTTTGAGGTTCTTGTTTCTCTGTCTGTTGTGCTGCCATCTCTTCCTGCACCTTCTTCTCATAGTCGGAGGTGTCCACCTTGTGAGGGGCGAGCAGCTCCTTGTTCGCTTCGGGGTCTTTCAGCAGTTGCTTCATCACCTCTAAGAGATTTTCAGCTTGGTCTGCCGCAATGCGGTAGAAACCGAAGCGGCTGGGTTCCTTGCACTGCCGGAAGAAGTTCTTGAAGAAGTTGTCCAGCACGTCGCCATGTCGGTCGAATTGCAGGAAACTCTGCGCGTTCTCCGCTTTTGCGGGGGTGCGCTTGGGTGTGCCGTCCGCGTTCAGCCCGGCTACCACGCTGATCTCGCCTGTCTTCTCGTCACGGACTACCAGCACGTCCTTTTCGTCTTTTTTCTTTGCCATCTGAAAAATGTTTTAATGGGTTATTTATGAAAGAAATTATGGATACGAGCCTTGTAGAAGGCTATATCTTCCTTTTTGAAGTCCTTGATATGGTTGGAAAGGAATGTCAGCACGTCCTCCTCGCTGTAATAGGTCTTCTTGCCCAGCGTCTTGTAGGGCAATGCGCCTACGCTGCGGTAGCGTTGGAGGGTGCGTTTGCTTATCTGGAGCAACATGCACAAATCCTGATTGTCGAAAAGGCGGATGCTTTCCGTGATAGTGGGCTGTTTCCCCTCAGCCTTCATCGCCAGCAGCAGTTCGTCCTGACGGTCGAGCCGTTCCATCAGCTTCTGCATCCAGCCCTCGAAGTTGTTTCGTGTGAGCAGTTCCATGACCTATGTCCTCCTTCCTTTTGGTTTGCCGCCCGTGCGCAGCGTGTGGTTGTGGAACAGGGTGTCTATTGTCCCTTCCTCGTTCCTTACTGTGTTGTCCTCCAATAGCCGCAGTATCTCGGAAAGGCGGTAGCGGCAGCTTCCGCGTACCACCACATACTCGATACGGTGGTCGGTGCGCATACGCTGCATGGTGCGCTTGCTCACGTTGAGCATCTTCGCCGCCTGTGCCGGGTCAGGCAGCTTGGCTTCGGTTTCCCGCTTCCGTTTCTTCTCGTCCCTTGCCTCGCGGATGTACCCTGCGATGTTCGCAATCTGCGCCATCATCTCCTTGTAGGCGGAACTTTCCATTGTTATCACTTTCATGTTCAGTCCTTTCTTTTTGTTTCTGCGACAAAATTCGGCAATAAACAAAAGGGGCTTTAACAACTCACTACGTGACTCACGTAAGATTTTTGCGGAAGATGGCTCCGTAACCCGGTCAAACGGCGCAACAGGCAGCCTTTCAGCGGAAAACGATACGTCTTGTATGCCGTTTCGTTACCTTTGCGGCAAACTCTAAATGACATGAATATGGAAATAGTATCTATCGAGAAAAAGACTTTCGAGATGATGGTGGCGGCATTCGGCGCACTCTCGGAGAAGGTCGCCGCCCTGAGGCGCAAAAGCGACACGGGGCGCATGGAAAGATGGCTCACGGGCGAGGAGGTCTGCGGGCAGTTGAGAATAAGCCCGCGCACGTTGCAGACGCTGCGTGACAGGCGGCTTATCGGCTACTCGCAGATAAACCGCAGGTTCTATTACAAGCCAGAGGAGGTGAAGCGGCTGATACCGCTTGTCGGCACGCTCTATCCGCACGGCAGATGATTTGATTTATTCACCCACTGAATCCGAAGTTATGATGAACGAGAACAACGATGTTTTTACGATGGAAGACGAGCCGATAGCCTCTGTGGTGCAGGATATGCGCAAAGGCTCGAAATGGCTGTCCGCATTTCTGGAAAGCTACCGTCCTCCGCTGGACGGGGAACGTTACCTGACGGACGGCGAGGTGTCGGAACTGCTCCGTGTGAGCCGGCGCACCTTGCAGGAATACCGCAACAACCGCGTGTTGCCCTTCATACTTTTGGGAGGGAAGGTGCTTTACCCGGAAACGGGGCTGCGCGGGGTACTGGAAGCGAACTACCGCAAGCCGCTGGAGTGAGGCGGTTTCATGAAAAAGTAAACGGGTGACACCTTTTGTGGTGCTACCCGTTTACTTGTCTTATGGGGTATGTGCAATCAGCAATACCCGGCTTTTCCGTTCTGTATGAACATCACGTATGTCTGCCGTTTCTCTTGTGAGAGTGCCTTTCCCACCAGC
>JAZNNV010000221.1:0-4602 GCA_045580465.1 Faecousia sp. | reverse complement strand
GATCGTCTGGGGGCTTCGCATCAGCTGACCGTACCACGGCCACAGGGGTTCTTCTTCCAGCATTTTTCGGATCGCATCCGGCGAGACCAGCGCAAACAGCGGTGCATTTTTCTGCTCCAGCAGCTGCTCCATGCGTCCCCGGATGAGCAAGCCGTACTTCGGATCATGGGTTTTGGGATAGGGACTTTTCTTCCGCCACAACACCTCGCGGGGTAGTATTCCCTCCATTGCAACACGCAGCAGTCCCTTCTCCCTGCCCTGCCAATCCTTGAATTCCCACGGCACGCCATAGAGATATTCCGCGATCCGATGGTCGCAGAACGGCACCCGCACCTCAAGACCTGAATACATGCTCATGCGATCCTTTCGGTCGAGAAGAGTCTGCATAAACCAGCGCATATTGAGATTGACCATCTGCTTCATGCGTCTTTCCAAAGGTGATGCACCGGGCAGAATATCACTTTCCCGACAGGTTTTTTCATACTGCTCCATCACAAACCCATCCGGGTGCAGCTTCTCTTGCAGCGACGGATGCAGCAAATTCGCACGATAAGCGGTATTTTGCGCCCACGGGAAGCCCTCTCTGTCACGGATCTCCTGATCCCGATACCATGGATACCCACCGAAGATCTCATCCGCGCACTCCCCTGACAGTGCCACCGTCACATGGGGCTTGATCCTCCGGCAAAAAGCAAGCAGGGAAAAATCCACATCCGCCATTCCGGGAAGATCCCGGGCAACGGTTGCGTTTTCCAGTTCGTCGATCAAATCCTGCGGCGAAAGAACGCACCAGTGATGGTCGGTTTGAAACCGCTCCTGCATCAGGCGGATATACGCCCCATCGGAATCAGGCTGGAATTTATTGGGCGTGAAGTACTTGTCATTGTCAACATAGTCCACGGAAAAAGTCGCAAGTGGTTTTCCGCTCAGCTTTTTTGCGCAGATCGCGGTGATCAGACTGGAATCCAAGCCGCCGGAGAGAAATGTGCCAACAGGTACATCCGACACCGTCTGCCGTTCGATGGCATCAAGCACCAAAAATCTGACCTGCTCCGCTGTTTCGGCAAAGGTTTGGGTATGCTCTCTGTCCCGCAATTTCCAGTAGCGGCGGATGGCAAGCCTGCCGTCCCGATATGTGGCACACTGCCCCGGCTCCAGCTCTCGCATACCGCAAAATACACCGCTTCCCGGGATACGTCCCGGTCCGAGCAGCAACAGCTGCGCGATTCCCTCCTGATCGATAGCTGCAGGTACGCCGGGATAGGTCAGGATCGTTTTCATCTCAGAGGCAAACAGCAAACCGCCCCCGTGTTCCATGAAAAACAGCGGTTTGACTCCCATGCGATCCCGGGCAAGAAAAAGCTTCTGTTCACTGCCATCCCAAATTGCGAACGCGAAGATGCCGTTGAATTTCTCAAGGCAGGCTTCGCCCCATTCAATGTAGCTTCGCAGCAGCACTTCCGTATCAGAATGACCGGCAAAAACGTGTCCCGCTTTTTGAAGCTCGCCGCGCAGCTCCGGCGCATTGTAAAGCTCTCCGTTATAGACGAGTGTGTACTCGCTTTGACCGTTTTGGATGGTCATCGGCTGTCCGCCGCCCGAAAGATCAATGACAGAAAGCCGCGCATGCAAGAGCCATCCATCTGGGATGCACGCAACGCCTGTGGCATCAGGACCACGGCGGGTCATGGTTTGCAGCATTTTTTCAACGATCGCTTCCGTTGCAGAAAGACCGATCATTCCCGCGATTGCACACATCATATCGCCTCCTCTCGACGGCGTATTCTATGACGGGCAAACAAATTTTGCCACACATAAAGCGATGGCTACATGTCAAAATAAGCGTGGGTGATGAACATGAAAGACAGCAAAGACATCCTCTCCTCCCTTCTGAAAACGACCCAGATGGGTCAGGTGGGGATCCGCAGCGTTGTAAAGGCAGCCGAAGCGCCGCAGTTTAAGAAAGCACTGCGCGATCAGCTGGATGAGTACAACAAAATCGAAAAGGAAACCTATGACCTTGCCAAGCGGCGGGGCTGGGTATTGGCAGAGCTGAATCCCGTTGCGCGTACCATGGCAGATATGGCATCCCGGGGCAAGCTGATGTACGGCAAAAACGACTCCAAGATCGCCGCCATGATGGTGCAGGGCAATACCCGCGGTGTGATCAAGGGGCTTAAAAACATGCACCGCTATCACCAAAACGACAGCGATGTGACTGCCCTTTCCCAAAAGCTTCTGGACTGCGAAAACAACAACATCCGTCAGATGGAGGGCTACCTCTGAAAAACGCAGCTTACCTTTGCGGTAGGCTGCATTTTTTTGCACCGCCGGAACACATCGTGCATAGAATGATCAGAAAGAATGAAAGGAGTGATCCCCTTGCCCGATATAGGATACATACAGACTCACGCCTATCAGAGCAACGCTCAGCTGCCGCTGCAGAATGTGACTGTGACCGTTTCCTCGCCGGACGGAACGGTGATCGCCCTGCGGCTGACTGACCGCAGCGGGCGCATTGATCCGATTCCCATCCCCGTGCCGGAGAGATCTGAAAGCCTAACGCCCGACCCACCGGAAATTCCCTTTGCAACAGTAAATTTAACCGCAAGGCTCAATGATTATGAGCAGATTTTTGTCACCGGCCTTCAGGTCTTTGCGGATGTGACGACAGATCAGGATCTGATGCTGATTCCCCTTTCCGAGCTGCCATCCAGCCGCAGCCAGTCGGAGACCTTTGACACGCCGCCGCAAAATCTGTGAAAGGAGTGAGCCATGCCACCTGTCGTATTACCCGCCATACCCCAAAGGATCACGGTGCATTTGGGCGCTCCGTCCCAGTATGCCGCCAACGTGACTGTTCCCTTTGCCGATTACGTCAAGAATGTCGCATCCAGTGAGATCTATCCCACATGGGATGAAAGCGCTCTGGAAGCCAACATTTTGGCGATCGTCTCCTTTGCCCTTAACCGGGTATACACGGAATTTTACCGCAGCCGCGGTTATGATTTCGACATCACCAACAGCACCGCCTTCGATCAGGCTTTTGTCAACGGACGCGCCTATTTTGAAAACATTTCTCGCCTTGTGGACCGGCTGTTCAATGACTATCTGCGCCGCCCCGGCTTTGTTGAACCACTCGCCGCCAAATTCTGCAACGGCACGACCGTAACCTGTGAGGGCTTGAGCCAATGGGGCAGTCAGAATCTGGCGCAGCGGGGCTTCAACTCGGTGCAGATCCTGCGTAATTACTACGGTAACGTGGAGATCGTCAATGACGCGCCCATCCGCGGCATTACATCCTCCTACCCCGGCACACCGCTTAGGCGGGGCAGCTCCGGGCCGGCGGTGGTCGTGGTGCAGGTGGAGCTGAACCGCATCGCGCAGAACTACCCCGCCATTCCGAAGCTCGCCGCTACCGACGGCATCTTCGGCAGCCGCACGGAAGCCTCTGTCCGAAGATTTCAGGAGATCTTCGGTCTGACACCCGACGGCATCGTCGGAAAAGCCACATGGTATGCTCTCGTGCGGCTGTATACAGCCGTCACAGCGCTGTCTGAGCTGCGAAGTCAGGGGCAGCAGTTCTATTCCATCAACTGGGAGTATCCCGACCCCATCCAGCAGGGCGACACCGGCGACAAGGTACGGCATCTGCAATATATGCTGTCGATTCTGTCCGACTTTATTCCCAGCATACCGCCCGTTGCCGTCGACGGGATTTTCGGTCCCGCCACACGGGACGCGGTGGTTGCGGCGCAGCTGCGCTTCGGTCTGCCGCAAACGGGTCAGGTGGATGATCGGACATGGGATGAGATCTACGACCAATTTTCCGGCATAGAAACCACCGCTTTGCGAAACGGCGAAGCCTTCCCGCCTCTGCGGCAAAATGCCGTACCTGCAATGGCAGGTGGCAGCACGCAGCCTATGCGCTACGCAAGAACACCAACGCTGACACAATTTCCGGGTGAAGCTCTGCGTTTGGGCAGACAAGATCCGATTTCTCGGGAGGTGATCCGATGAGACCCAATGAATCCTTTGTGGGACAGCCGGTTCGAAGCCTTCAGACCATGCTGCGCGTCATCGCGGAACATGACGAATTGCAGCCAAGTGTCATCCCGGACGGCATTTACGGGCCGCAAACCGTCACGGCAGTTTCCGCCTTTCAGCGACGAAACGGTCTGCCCATCACCGGCAGCGTCGATCAGGATACGTGGGAGCGGATCGTCGCTGTCTACGAGCCGGCGCTGATCGCCGTCGGACCCGTTGTGCCGCTGGATATCATTCTCGAGCCGAAGCAGGTGATCCGTCAGGGCGAGGAAAACCCGAATCTTTACCTCATTCAGGCGATTTTGATCGTTCTGTCCCGGGCATACGGAAGCATTACCGCGCCCGCTGTGACCGGTATCCTCGACATTCCCACCGCAAATGCCCTTTCCCAATTTCAGACCTTGGCACTGCTGCCGGTCACCGGCGAACTCGACCGCAACACATGGCGGCATCTTGCGCTGCATTATCCCACGGCAACTGTCATGCTGAAACAGTGATTTCCGCTTTTTTCTACATTTTTTCCTCTTAAGTCGGATCGTAGCCATGTCGTTCTGT
>JAZNNV010000220.1:0-3562 GCA_045580465.1 Faecousia sp. | reverse complement strand
AACAATCCCCGCCGCCGTGGCAATCACCGCTTCGTGGTAACGGTGGAGACCCCCACCCATCTGACCAAGGAGCAGAAGGAGCTGCTGCGTCAGCTGGAGGGCGAGCTGGAGGAGACCCCCAGACGCAAGAAGTTCTTTGATGCTATCAAGGATCTGTTTGATTAAAAAATCGTGCTGCAAAAGCAGCACGATTTTTATTTACTTTTTGCGGGAGAACAGCTTTTCAATGCCCTTGACCAGCCGGGAAAGTCCTATATAAACAAGGGGCGGTACGATCAGCAGGGCAATGAAAATAAGATTTTCGGTAAGCGTTCCGAAATGGAAGCTGAAAAAGTCCGGCAGTGCCACAAAGCAAAATACGATCGCCAGCGCCATCGCAGCCACAAGGATGCGGCGGATCAGGTTATAGGGCTTGCAGGTGTGGTGCAGCACCACCAGTCCGCCCATACAGATCAGCGCGGTGCAGACCGTGGATGCCATCGTCTCCGGCAGACCGAGAAGGGGCATCAGCAGCTGTGCAAGGGTCACCGTTACCAGACTGGTCAAGCCGCCGGGCAGGGAACGGCGCAGGACGGTGGGCAGGAATTTGCCCGTGACCCGCTCGTAATTCGGCTCCATCGCCAAAAAGAAGGAGGGAACACCGATGGTCAGCACGGAGATGACCGACAGCTGGATCGGCTCCAGCGGATACGCCCAGCCCAGCAGCAACGACAGCAGGGAAAGGCTCAGCGACACAATATTTTTCACGATGAACAGCGACGCGGCGCGGTTGATGTTGTTGATCACCCGGCGTCCCTCGCCCACGATGGCAGGCATTGCGGCAAAATCCGACTCCAGCAGCACCAGCTGCGCCACCTGCGAGGCGGCTTGCGCGCCGGATGCCATGGCGACAGAACAATCCGCAGCCTTCATTGCCAGCACGTCGTTGACGCCGTCGCCGGTCATGGCGACCGTATGCCCCGCAGCTTTCAGGGCGGCGATCAGCTTTTTCTTTTGATCAGGGGTCACACGACCGAAGACGGTACATTCCGTCGCGGCGCGGATCAGGGCTTCGTCGGTGATGAGGGTGGAGGCATCCACGTAGTTTTCTGCGCCCTTGATGCCGGCGCGCAGTGCCACCTGCGACACGGCAAGGGGGTTGTCGCCGGAGATGACCTTGATGGTCACACCCTGCTCCTTAAAATAGCGGAAGGTATCCCGGGCGGCGGGACGGATGCGGTTGGATAGCACGATCAGTGCCAATGGCTGCAGCTTGCCCGGCTCTAAAATGCCGGTCAGCTCACCGCTGAGCTGCGCCACAAGCAGCACACGGCTGCCCTGCTTTGACCAGCCTTCCACCTGCTCCCGCAGCTCGGCGTAGCGGTGCGCCATCACAAACTCCGGCGCGCCTACGATAAATGTGCCGTGGCTGCGGAAGACCGTAGCGCTCCATTTTGTTTCGGATGTAAAGGGGATGCGGCGCAGACACTCCCAGTTGGTTCCGCCGCGAAACAGTTCCGTCATGGCACGGGCGGTGTCGTTTTCGGGGTCAGCACCGCCGTAGATGGCGGTGAGGATCTGCTCCAGCCGCTCCGGGGGAGCTTGGGTCAGGGGTACGATCTGCTCCACCTCCATGGCGGCTTCTGTGATCGTGCCGGTCTTATCCACGCACAGAACATCCACATGCGCCAGAGACTCGATGCAGTTCAGATCTTTGACCAGCACCTTGTCCCGGGTCAGCTTCAGGCTGGATGCTGCCATGGCAACGCTGGTCAGAAGATAAAGACCTTCCGGGATCATGCCGATCAGGGCGGCAACAGTGCCTTCGGCGCTGTCGGTCAAGCCATTTTGAAGGATGTAAAATTCCTGATAGAAAAGCGCCAGTCCCACGGGGATCAGGGCGATGCCCACAAAGCGGATCAGCTTGTCCAGCGCGGTCATCATCTCGGATTTGGCGGCGTGGGGGTCTTTTTTGGCTTCGAGGGCGAGCCGTGAAGCAAAGGAATCAGCACCCACAGCGGTCAGCCGGGCGCGGCATTTGCCCGACACCACAAAGCTGCCGGAGAGGAGGGTTTCACCCGCTTGGCGGGTCACTGCGTCTTCTTCACCGGTGACGAGGGCTTCGTTGACCTGCACGCTGCCGGAAAGGATCAGGGCATCGGCGCAGATCTGGTCGCCCACCACAAATTCCACGATGTCATCCCGCACCAGAGCTTCGGAGGAGATCAGCTCCATTGCGCCGTCGCGCAGGACGTGGATCTTTTCCGCTGCCACGAGGGTCAGCTTGTCCACCGCCCGCTTGGCGCGGATCTCCTGATAGCAGCCGATGGCGATGTTGCAAAGCACCACCACCAGAAAGGTCATGTTTTTGATGGACGAGCCGGCAACTGCCAGCAGGAGCGCCAGCACAGCGAAGACGAGGTTGAAGAAGGTCAGAAGATTTTTGGCAATGATCTGCCATTCCGACCGGGAGGCGCTGGAAATGGTGCCATTCGCCCATCCCTTTTCGGCGCGTTCACGGACTTCGGCGGCGGTCAAGCCTACGGAAGGATCGGTTTGTATGGGAGGAAGGGGTTGTCTTTGCATCTTCATCCTCCTTACAGCAGAGTCGGCAAACCGCAGGAAACATCCCACAGAAGCAATAATGTGCCGTTTTTAACGGAGATTTCAGCCTTTTGACCGATGAAATGGTTGCTCACGCCCAGCGGATAAGAGGACGACAGCTTGCCGTTTTCCAGCGGGTATTGAAGACCCCGGATGCTGACACCCTCTGCGTCCCTTCCAAGGCAGAACACCGAGAGAATGCCGGTGGCGCTTGCGGGGAAACGGAGGGTCTTGTTTCGGATGGCGGTGACAATGTAATCCTTGCCAATGAGCCAGCCCTGCGCGCCCTGCTCTGACAGGTAGGCAAGGGACTGGAAATTGGCGATGGTGTGATCCAGCCGGCTGCCATCCAGCCCGCCGTAGAGGTAAAACTCCCGGCAGCCACGGGAAAGACCGTGGCGGATGGCGAGCATCAGGTCGGTGTCGTCCTTTTCCACGGGGTGAACCTCCGCACCCTCCGGCACGAAGCCGAGGGAGTCGAAATCGCCAAGGATCACGTCGGGTTTTCTGTTCAGCTTCTCAAAATGGCGCAAGCCGCCATCGGCAGCGATGACCAGCGCATCGTCACAGATGGGAGCGATCAGCCGGTCAAAGCCGGCAGCGCCAAAGATCATACAGGTGTCCATCGCGACCTCCTTCGTCTTTTTTCTTATTTTAACACAGGAACGCCAAAAGGCAAACAGATATTGTAATAATTTGGAATTTTCCACATTTCTGTCATCCCGAGCGGAGTAAAACGAAGTCGAGGGATCTTCGCACGGATTTCACTGCAGATGCAGCAGAAAGTGCGTAGATTCCTCGACTCGGCAAGCCTCGCTCGGAATGACATCCGTTTTGCGGGAGATGGTTCTGCAATTATCAAATGTTGACAGGAGCTTTCAGCTTGTATGTAAGACCCTTGGGGAAGAAAAAGCGCAGCTTTTCCTTGGCAAGGCGGATGTCGAAGGTCTTTGCCACACGCAGCTCGCCGTCCAGATTG
>JAZNNV010000219.1:0-20034 GCA_045580465.1 Faecousia sp. | reverse complement strand
CCATGATGCTTCCGTCGGGGTGGAACAGGGGCAGCTTTTCCAGATAGATCAGGTCCTCCCGATCCTGCGCGTCGCCCTCGGCAAGGATCGCCATGCGACCGCAGACAGTAGCGCCCACCTTCTCGACCAGCACCTCCAGCGCATGCAGGCTCTCGCCGGTGGAGATTACGTCGTCCACGATCAGGATGCGCTTGCCCTTCATCAGCTCGGCATCCGCGCCGTCCAGATACAGATGCTGCTCCTTGGCAGTGGTGATGGAGTGAACGTTCACCTCAAGAATGTCGCGCATATAGAGCTTCGGACCCTTGCGGGCGAGGATGTACTTGGCGTTGCCTGCCTGACGTGCCATCTCGTGAGCGAGGGGAATACCCTTTGCCTCAGCGGTGATGATGTAATCATATTCCGGGGCTTTCTTCAAAAGCTCCGCGGCGCATGCCACGGTCAGCTCGGGGTCACCAAAGATGACAAAGCCGGCGATGTACAGCTGGTCTGTTACTTTGCAAATGGGCAGGTCTCGCTCAAGACCTGCGATGGTCATACGATGAAACATAGGAAAGACTCCTTTGCACACAATAATCTACTGTAATTATACTACAAGGGGGAAAAAAGTCAAGGTTTATACCTCGCCCCGCTTGACAGAGGGCTTGGGCTTGATGTCGCCTGCCTTGGTCAGAGCCCACTTGGTCAGGATCGGACCTGCCAGCTCGTAGATCAGCACGGAGAAGAGAACGATGTTGCGGATCATGGAACCCTCCGCACCGAACTGAGCGGCGACGGTGACGGACATGCCCAGCGCAACGCCCGCCTGGGGCAACAGGGTGATGCCAAGATACTTGCAGATGCTTTCCTCGCATTTTACAAGTCTTGCGCTGGCGGTAGCACCGAAGATCTTACCGGCGGAGCGGCTGATGATATAGGCGATGCCGATGCCTACCACCGCCAGATCCGCAAATACCGTCAGGTCCAGCTCCGCGCCGGAGATGACGAAAAACAGCACATAGACAGGTGCTGTCCAGCGCTCTGCCTTGTACATGATCTCTTCGGAGAAGCTGCAGAGGTTACAGAAGATCGTGCCGCACATCATGGTCACGAGCAGAGAGGAGAAGCCGATCTCCAAACCGCTGTCAAAATGGAAGCGCAGCTTGGAAAGCGCGGTGCAGATGATGACGAAGGCAACCGCGAGGCTCAGACGCTTGGAGCCGGAGTTGAAGAACTTCTCCACAAGGCTGAACACCCAGCCGAGGAGCGAACCCAGCAGCAGAGATCCGGCGATCTCGAGCAACGGATTGACAAGCAGCGAGATCAGGCTTACAGCACCGCTGTTCAGAGCCCGGGCAATGCCGGTGGAGATGGCGAACACCACAAGACCCACCGCGTCATCCAGTGCCACGATGGGCATCAGGATGTCCGTCAGCGGACCTTTTGCCTTGTACTGGTTGACCACCATCAGGGTGGCGGCGGGGGCGGTGGCTGTTGCGATGGCACCGAGAATGATGCAGGTGGAAAGGGGCAGCCGGTCACCGAGGAACAGATGCAGTACGATCAGCACCAGATCCACAAAAAGTGTGGCGGTCAGTGCCTGAAAAATAGCGACAACAGTCGCCTGACGACCGGTTTTGCGCAGGGCGGAGACCCGGAACTCGCTGCCGATGGAGAAGGCGATGAAGCCCAGTGCCACATCACACAGCAGTCCCATCGATTCTACAAATTCAAAGGAAGCAAAGCCCAGACCCGGCACGCCGATCCTTCCAAGACACAGCGGACCTACCAGAACGCCTGCGATCAGGTAGCTGGTAACGTCCGGCAGATTAAATTTCGACGTCAAACGGGATAAAAAAAGACCTGCAAACATCGCGATGCCGATGGTCAGCAGAATTTCCATGAAAAAGCCTTCTTTCAAATCACAAAATACCATCCTAAATTATAGCAACCTTTTTTGCTATTTCAAGGGGATTTCTATACAAATTTTCAACCTTTTTGGGGAGGAATGACAGCATTTTGACAAGAAAAAGCCTGCTGCGGGTGCAGCAGGCTTTCCCTTTGAAGAGATTTGGAAAGAAGAGAGGTAGAAATGTAATTTCTACACATCATGAAAAAGCAGGCGGCTCACGGCTTCCGTCGCCTTCCATGGTTACATCATACCGGGACTTTTTGAATAACGTATCACGAATTTGAAAACAAAAAGCAACAAAATTATGAACAGGTCAAATCGCCAGCAGTCCCATGCCCATCAGGGCGCAGATGATGGCAAATACCGTGACCACCGAGCCGATACTGGTCCAGATGACCAGCTGCACCGCCAGCTGCTGATCATTGTCCATTTCGCCTGCCATGATGGCGCTGGAAACGGCGGTGGGCGTGCCGCACAGTGCCACAAGGGCGGGGTAGTCGTTCTGCCCGAGATGGATCAGATCCGTGAAGCTGGAGAGCAGGATGCCCAGACCCACGCCGATCAGCGGCGCAAACACAAGACGCGCCAGCACGCCAATGGTGATCTCCTTTTTCAGGGTCTTGGTGGCGGAAAAATCAAACTGACCGCCCATCACAAGAAGACCCAGCGGAGTGGCGGCACCTTTCAGACTGTTCAGGAAGGAGTGCAGGAAGGGAAGATCCTCGGAAATGCTGAATACCACCTCACCGCAAATCTGCCGCTGCAGCTCCCGCACCAGCAGTGCCACCAGTCCTGCGGCGACACCGAGGATCAGCGGATTTCGCACCACGGAGGAGAGAATGTGTCCAATGCCGGAGGACTTTTTGTTTCCGTCGGGCAGGAACATGGTCAGGCAGATCACCGCCAAAATGTTGTACAGCGGGATCGTAAAGGCAGACAGCACGGAAGCAAGGGCGATCGCCTCGTCATTTCCCACCGCGGCTGCCAGTGGCAGACCGATCAGGGCAAAGTTGCTGCGGAAGCAGCACTGGGCGATCACGCCCCGGCGCTGGGGTACGGGCGTGCCGGTGATGGCAGCAACCAGACCAAGCGCAAAGAGCAGCAAGGTGGTGGCGATGCAGTACACCACGATGTCCCACGGGATGGAAGAAAAGCTGGGGATGTTGTATACGTTGATAAAGAGCATCACGGGCAGCAGCACCCGAAAGACCAGCTTGTTGCCGACACTCAGAAAATTGTCGGACAGAAACTGTTTCCGGCGCAGAAAGTAACCCAAGAGAACGATTAAGATGATGGGCACGACCGCATTAAAAGCGGCATTGAAGATCGCAAGCACGATGATCCCTCCAGAGCGTTTTTCTTTCTAACAGTTTACCGCAGAGGAGGGGGTTTGTCAATCTTGCGGGTCTTCCTGTTGGGAAGGCTTTGCTTTGACTGAGGTGCAAAAAAGTCTGACATTTTCCGTCAAAAGGGGCGAAACGAAAATAATACTTGAAAGTTTGCCGGAAATGTAGTAAAATAGTACAACTGAAATTCTGCGTATTTTCTGATTGAATCAGAATAGAAAGGGAACGATAAATGATGAAAAAACCCATTGTACTTGTAATTATGGACGGTGTCGGCAAGGGCGACGGCGGCAGCGGTGATGCAGTTGCGGTTGCAAAGACCCCGACCCTTGACAATCTGCTGGCAACCTGCCCCCATACCTACGTGAAGGCACACGGTGCCGCTGTGGGTCTGCCCTCCGATGACGACATGGGCAACTCCGAGGTCGGTCACAATGCCCTCGGCTGCGGTCAGGTCTACTCTCAGGGCGCAAAGCTGGTTGGCGAGTCCATCGAAAACGGCACGCTGTATGAGTCCGCAACATGGAAAGATCTGGTTGCCAACGCCGTTTCCGGCAAGGCAATGCACTTTTTGGGTTTGCTGAGTGACGGCAACGTCCACTCCAACATTGCCCACCTGATCGCCCTGCTGCGTCAGGCAAAGGCAGAGGGTGTCAAGAAGGCATACTGCCACATCCTGCTGGACGGCCGTGACGTTCCCGCCACCTCTGCACTGGAATATGTTGCACAGCTGGAAGCGGTTCTTGCTGAACTGAACACCGAAGGCTGCGACTATGCCATCGCCTCCGGCGGCGGTCGTATGCAGGTGACCATGGACCGCTACGAAGCCAACTGGGCAATGGTGGAGCTGGGCTGGAGAACCCACGTGCAGGCGCAGGGTCGCATGTTCGCCTCTGCCGCAGAAGCCATCGAGACCTACCGCGCCGAGACCGGCGTGATCGATCAGGATCTGCCCGCTTTTGTGGTGGCAAGAAACGGCGCACCTGTTGCCAAGATCGAAAACGGCGACAGCGTCATTCTCTTCAACTTCCGCGGTGACCGTGCGCAGGAGATCTCCCTTGCCTTTGACCGCAAGGATTTCGACAAGTTCGACCGCGGCGACTACACCGGCGTCAAGTTTGCCGGCATGCTGCAGTACGACGGCGACCTGAATATCCCCGAAAACTATCTGGTGCAGCCCCCCGTCATCAAGAACACCCTGACGGAGGTTCTGTGCGAAGCAGGCATCCGGGAGTATGCTGTATCCGAGACCCAGAAGTACGGTCACGTGACCTATTTCTGGAACGGCAACCGCTCCGGCAAGGTTTGCGAGGAGCTGGAAACCTATGAGGAGATCCCCTCCGACGTCATCCCCTTTGAGCAGGCACCTGCCATGAAGTCCAAGGAGATCACCGAAAAGGTGGTGGAAGCCATGGCTTCCGGCAAATACGAATTCATCCGCTGCAACTACCCCAACGGCGACATGGTCGGTCACACCGGTGTGATGGACGCGGTTGTTTACGCCATGGAGTGTGTTGACGGCGGTCTGAAGGCTGTCATCGAGGCTGCTGACAAGTACGGCTACACCGTCCTCGTCACCGCCGACCACGGCAATGCCGACCAGATGACCGAAACCAAGAAGGGCAAGACCTCTGTCCGCACCGCCCACTCCCTGAATCCCGTTCCTTTCATTATCTATGACAAGGATACCGCATGGCAGATCAAGGACGGCGCTTACGGTCTTGCAAACGTCGCTCCCACCATCGTCAAGATGATGGGTCTCAACGCTCCCGCTTGCTGGGAAGAAAGCATGGTGTAACACACCCCTGATCCTACAAGGAGGTTCTGAACTATGATTCGTCAAAACAATGAAAAGGGTTCTGTCAACGTCAGCACCAGCGTCTATACCGACATCGCCGGTACTGCCGCTTCCAACTGCTTCGGCGTCAAGGGCATGGTGGCACGCTCCGTCTCCGACGGTCTGTACCATCTGCTGCGCAAGGAATCCATGTCCAAGGGTGTCCGTGTGGAGTTCCACGAGGACGATACCATCTCCATCGACCTGCACATCATGGTCGACAACGGCGTGAACCTGAATGCCGTGGGCGCTTCCATCATTTCCGAAGTGCGTTATGTGGTTGCCAAATGCACCGGCACCGAAGTCCGGTCCGTCAATGTGTTCATCGATTCGATGATGATCGGCTAAGGAGGAACAACGAGTTGAAACAGACAATCCATGGAGGCAGCTTTCGCAGACTTGTGATCAATGCCGCCGCCTCTATTGAAATTCATAAGCGCGCGCTGAATGAATTGAATGTTTTCCCGGTGCCTGACGGTGATACCGGAACCAATATGTCCATGACCATCAATGCTGCGGCAAACGATCTTCGCAAGCTGGAGGATCCGACGCTGGAGCAGGCAGCCAATGCTGCTGCATCCGCTATGCTGCGCGGCGCGAGAGGCAACTCTGGCGTTATCCTGTCGCTGCTGTTCCGCGGTATCTCCAAGCGCCTGAAGGGCTGCACCGCCTGCGACGGCGGGCTGTGGGCAAATGCTCTGCAGGAGGGCGTGGACGCTGCTTATAAGGCAGTTATGAAGCCCGCCGAAGGCACGATCCTGACCGTTGCCCGTCTGGCTGCCGCTGCCGCAAAGAAAGCATCGGAAGAAAATAACTATTTTGAGTTTGTACACGAGGCAGCCATTGAGGAAGCCAAGGCGGCACTTGCCAATACCGTCAATCAGAACCCCGTGCTGAAGAAGGCGGGCGTTGTGGATGCCGGCGGCAAGGGCTGGGTCGTGGCACTGGAGGCAATGCTGCTTGCCATCCGGGGCGAGGACATCGTCGTATCCGAGGATCTGGGCGCAGAGGAAGTAAAGGACGCGGCGGATTTCGCCGATTTCGACACCGAGGACATCACCTTCACCTACTGCACCGAGTTCATCATCTCCCGTGAGAACGATCTTGACCCCGAAAAGCTCAGAGCGTTCCTCAGCAGCTTGGGCGACAGTCTGGTGCTGGTGGACGATGAGGAGATCATCAAGGTTCACGTCCACACCAATGACCCCGGTAAGGCACTCCACGAGGCGATGGACTACGGCTCCTTTGTCACTGTTAAGATCGAGAATATGCGCCTGCAGCACACGGAAAAGGTCATGAGCGAGCAAGAAATGGCACCCAAGATCGCCGAGCCTGAGAAGGCATTTGGCGTGGTTTCCGTCTGCGTTGGCGACGGCATTGCGGATGTGTTCCAGAATCTGGGCGTTGTCGGCTTGGTTTCCGGCGGTCAGACCATGTACCCCAGTACCCAGGACATCCTGGAAGTGGTCAACACCGTTCCTGCGGAAACGGTCTACGTTCTGCCCAACAACAAGAACATCATCATGGCTGCCCAGCAGGTGGACGCGCTGACCCCCAAGAACGTGGTGGTCATCGAAAGCAAGACCATCCCTCAGGGCATCACCGCCATGCTCAGCTTCAACCCCGAAGGCACGAATGAGGAAAATGTTTCTGCCATGACGGAAGCTTTGGCAACGGTTGATACCATGCAGATCACCTATGCCGCAAGAAACTCCGACTTCGACGGTCACCAGATCCACGAGGGCGATTATCTCGCCATCTGCAATGGTCTGTTCGGCACCAGCCGCGACATCAAGGTGCTGCTGAAATCTCTTGCCGAGAAGGTGCGTGATGACGGTAAGGACTACATCACCATCTACTACGGCGCGGACATCCCCGAAAAGCAGGCACAGAAGGCTGCGGATCTCTTTGCGGAGGTTTGTCCCGATGCAGATGTGAATCTGCTCCGCGGCGGTCAGCCGGTTTACTACTACCTGATCTCTGCGGAATAAAGATAAATGAAAGCACGGCACTGCATTTGCAGTGCCTTGCTTTTGCATTTGAAATTTATTGCTTCTCAAAATCTGCTGCGCCGTGCTTGCACAGGGGGCAGATATAGTCGGCGGGAAGCTCCTCGCCTTCGTAGACATAGCCGCAGATCTTGCAGACCCAGCCGGGCTTCTTGTCGGAAGCGGGTGCGGGCTTGGGCTTGACGTTGTCGAAGTAGTACTGATAGGTCATGCTGGGGACGTTGTTGAGCACCTTTGCTTCCGTCAGGTCAGCGATGAACAGAGTGTGGGTGCCCCAGTCGTAGGACTCGACCACCTTGCCGGAAAGCACGCTGTTGACGTTCTCAGGGATATAGCGCAGACCGTTTTCGGTGCGGCAATCGTAAGAAACATCCGCGAACTTGTCAGTTTCGCGACCGGAGCAGAAGCCGAACTGCTGGAAGGTCTTAAAGGTAGCGTCCTCATTCAGAACAGACACGTTGAACACGCCGGTGCGCTTGATCATGTCGTGGGTGAAGTTGGACTTGTTCACAGCGATCTGAATGCGGTTGGGAGTGACGGTGATCTGACCGGCGGTGTTGATGATGCAGCCGTTGTCCTTGCCGTTTTCCCGTGCGGTCAGCACGAACAGACCGTAGCTGAGCTTGAATACGGCGTTGTTGTCAACCACGGGAGGAATAAAGTCGGGATCCACCGGGGGGAAGATGGTGGCAGCGATGCTGTCCGCTATGGCATCCAGCTGTGCCAGCTGGTTTTCCTTCAGGGAGGAACGGATGGAAAGGGTGCTGTCGAGAATGTTCATATTCTTGCACTTTTCCAGCATCTTGCGCATCAGACCGCCGGAGGTGGGCGCCCAGGAGCCGTTTTCGATCAGGGCGACGGTGCGGTTTTGCAGATTGTGTGCCACCAGATCGCTCAGCAGCGCTTCCATACAGACGAAAATGCCTGCATTATAGGTGGTGGAAGCGAACACCAGATGGCTGTAGCGGAAGGCAGCGGCAATGATGTCGGAGGCGGGGGTGACGGAAACGTCGAAGATGCGGGTCTTGATGCCCTTCTCGCGCAGCTTTACAGCGAGAATCTCCGCGGCGTTTTCGGTGTTGCCGTAGACGGAGGCGTAGGCGATCATGACGCCGGTCTCCTCGGGGGTGTAGGATGCCCAGTGCAGGTACTTGTCGATGAAGTAGCCGATGTGCTTGCGCCACACAAAGCCGTGGAGGGGGCAGACCATCTTGATGTCCAGCATGGCAGCCTTGGTCAGCACTGCGGTGACCTGCGGACCGTACTTGCCTACGATGTTGGTGTAGTAGCGGCGGGCTTCGTCCAGATAATCCCGGTCAAAGTCCACTTCGTCGGCAAACAGAGCGCCGTTCAGCGCACCGAAGGTGCCGAAGGCATCCGCGGAGAAGAGAATGCCGTCGGTGGTGTCGAAGGAGACCATGACCTCGGGCCAGTGAACCATGGGTGCTTTCACAAAGCAGAAGTTGTGACGGCCGGTGGAGAAGACCTCGCCCTCCTTGGCTTCGATCCAGCGCTCTGCGACATTGAAATCAAAGAACTGCTCGATCATCTTCTTGGTGGCTTCGTTGCAGACGATCTTCACATCGGGATAACGCAGAACCACATCCTCCAGCAGGGCGGAGTGGTCAGGCTCCATGTGATGCACGAACACGTAGTCAAGAGTGCGCTCGCCCAGCACAGCGGCTACGTTTTCGAAGAAGGTCTTGGCAACTGCCTTGTCCACGGTGTCAAACAGAACGGTCTTTTCGTCCAGCAGGACGTATGCGTTGTAGGAAACGCCGTCCGGCACGGAGTAGACGCCTTCGAACATGGCGAGGCGGCGGTCGTTGGCACCGACCCAGAAGAGGTCGTCGTTGATTTTGCGGTAGTTGTACATATATTTTCTCCTTTTATTTTGAAGTGTGATCAAGAATTAACTTAAAAGCACCGTATGCGCCGGCATCGTTGCCCATTTCGGCAAGGGCAAAGCGGGTGGATGCGGATGCTTGGAAGACGTACTTGTCGAAGTAGTGCTTTGCACCCTCCAGCAGAGGCTGACCGGCACGGCTGACACCGCCGCCCAGCACGATGACTTCCGGGTCTGCCACGCAGCTGATGGCGGCGAGGAACTGACCCATGTAGTCATAGACCTGATCCAGAATTTGTACCGCCAGAGCGTCGCCACCCTTTGCGGCATCGAAGACATCCTTGCAGGTCAGGTTCTCCCGACCGCGCAAAACGCTGTCACTGTCGCTGCATGCCAGCTGCTTTTTGGCAAGGCGGACAACGCCGGTGGCGGAGCAGTACTGCTCTGCGCAGCCGTATTTGCCACAGTTGCAGGGTTCGGTCTCTTTGGCGTTGACGGTGATGTGACCCACCTCGCCGGCTGCGCCATGGACACCGTTGAGCGGCTTGCCGTTTACGATGATGCCGCCGCCCACGCCGGTACCGAGGGTGACCAGTACCATATTGTCGCAGCCGGAGGCACCGCCCTTCCATGCTTCACCAAGGGCAGCCATATTGGCATCGTTACCTGCCTTCACGGGAAGCCCGGTGCGCTTGCCCAGTGCGTCGTGGATATTGAATACGCCCCAGCCCAAATTGTGACAGCGATTGACATTGCCCGCATCGTCTACAGGACCGGGTACGCCGATGCCAATGCCCAGAATCTGATCCCGGGGATAGGAATTGTTTTTCAGAAAACGGTCGATGGATGCGGCAATATCGGGCAGGATCTGACTGCCGCCGTTTTCGGTGACCGTCGGGATCTCCCACTTGGCAAGCATCGCGCCCTCCTGATCGAAAAACGCGATTTTGACGGTCGTGCCGCCCAAATCGACACCAAAGCCGTATTTCATAGGTATCTCCTCCGAAAAATCAGTGTCTACTATTATATATGGTGTGCCGGAAAAAATCCAGTCCCAATCGCTATTTTTTTACCGATTTTTTCAGATACAGCGGCGCAAGGGCATGCAGGATGCAGATCACGGCGACACCGGAGTCGGCAAAGACTGCCGCGCCCATGGAAGCATAGCCCAAAATGCCCAAAATCATCACAATAAGCTTCACAGCGAGGGCAAAAATCACATTCTGCCACGCGATGCGGCGGGTCTGGGCGGCAATTCGCAGGGCAGTGGGGATGGCGCGGGCTTTGGAGGTCATGAAGACCACATCCGCTGCCTCGATGGCAGCATCCGCACCGCTGCCCATGGCTGCGCCCACATCCGCGCCGGAGAGAACCGGCGCGTCATTGATGCCGTCGCCTACGAACATCACACTTCCGTGGGCTTCACGAAGCTGCTGCAGCGTTTCCAGCTTCTGTTCCGGCAGCAGCCGCGCATATACGCTGTCGATGCCCAATTCGCTGCCGACGGCTTGCGATGCAGCTTCCCCGTCGCCGGTGAGAATGGCGGTGTGAATATTCATGCGGTGCAGCTGAGAGACGGCTTCTGCTGCGTCATTTTTAATGGTATCGCCCAGCGTGATCTGTCCGAGAAGCACGCCGCTTTCCGCCACATACACGCAGGTCATGCCCGCACGCTGTGCTTCTATGGAAATGCCGTGGGCGGCAAGGAGCTTTTCGTTGCCGCAGAGGACGGTCTTACCGCCGAATACGGCACGGATACCCTGACCTGCCAGCTCCTCCACCTGCTCCGGCTTGGCAAGGGTGAGCCCTCTTTCCTTGGCGGCGGCAAGAATGCTGACGGCGATGGGGTGGGTGGAGAACTGCTCGCAGGAGGCGCAAAGGGAAAGCACGTCGTCGCCGCCCGATACCTGACGGACGGCAAAAGAGCCTTCCGTCAGCGTGCCGGTCTTATCCATGGCAACGGCTTTAATATTTGCCATGGCCTCCATGGTCAGACCGCTTTTGAAAAGGATGCCCTGCTTGCTTCCGATGCCGATGCCGGAAAAGTATGCCAGCGGCACGCTCAGCACCAGCGCGCAGGGGCAGCTCATGACAAGAAAGGACAGGGCGGTGTAGACCCAGTAATTCCAATCCCCTGTGATGAGGGAGGGGACGACAGCCACCAGCGCCGCCGCAGCCACCACCGCGGGGGTGTAATATTTTGCGAAGCGGGTGATGAAGCGGTCGATCTTCGGCTTGCCTGCGGCGGCGTTTTCCACACTTTGGAGAATACGTGTCACCATGGACTCGCTCAGGGGCTTTTCCACCCGCAGGGTCAGAAGTCCCGAGAGATTCACGCAGCCGGAGAGAAGGGCATCGCCCTGCCTTGCGGCAACGGGAACGGATTCGCCGGTGATGGGGGCGGTGTCAATGCGGCTTTCGCCGGAGATTACCGTGCCGTCCAGCGGGATGCGGTCGCCGGGGCGAACCTGCACCAGATCGCCCACCTTGGCTTCCGCTGCCGGGATGACCGCGCCGTCAGAAAGCAGCACCGTTTCCGGGCGCAGATCCACCGCTTCCATGATCTGGCTGCGGCTGCGTTCCACAGCCCGCTGCTCAAAGTAGCGTCCCACCCGGTAAAACAGCATCACGCCCACCGCTTCGGGGTATTCCTGAATGGCAAACGCGCCGAGGGTGGCGATGCTCATGAGGAAGTTTTCGTCGAAGACGTGACCCCGGAGCAGATTTTTCGCGGCGGTCTTGAGGACATCCCAGCCGAGGATCAGGTAGGCAGCGACAAAGCAGGGGAGTCCTGCCCAAAGGGTCAGCGGCTGCAGCAGGATGCCTGCGATAAACAGACCTGCACCCAGTAAGATGGTCACAAGGCTTCCCCAGCCGGTGTCGTGTTCATGATGGTGGTCATGCTCGTGGTCGTGATCATGGCAGTGACATTCATGATGATTGTGATGTGTACGGGCATCGGTATGTATTTCAAAGTCCCTTTCCACAGCGCGACCGATCTGAGTCAGCTTTTCGATCAGTCCGTCCGGGTCTTCGGCGGTCAGGCGCAGCTGGCGGGTGGCGAAGACGATGGTGGCGGACTGCACTTCAGGCAGCGCGTTGAATTTGGCTTCGATTTTGGCGGCACAGTTGGCGCAGTCCAAATTGACGAGCGTATAGACTTTTTGCTCCATGGAGCGTCCCTCCTTAAATTGATATATGAGCAAACGTTCATATGATGATTATACTATAACGCATCTATTTATAAATGTCAACGGTTTATAATCCTATTTTATGCGCGTTCAATGGAAAATGGCATGAAAAAACTCCCTCCGAAAAAACGGGAGGGAGATATTTTCAGAGAAATCAGGCCAGCTTGCTGAGCTTCAGAGTCATGCTGCTCTTCTTGCGGGCAGCATTGTTCTTGTGCAGGAGACCCTTGTTCACTGCCTGGTCAACAGCCTTGACGGCAGCCTTGTATGCAGCTTCTGCAGCAGCCTTGTCACCGGCCAGCAGAGCAGCTTCGAACTTCTTCAGAATGGTCTTCAGCTCGGACTTGTTTGCCTTGTTCTTCTCGTAAGCGATCTTGGAAGAAATGACATCCTTCTTAGAGGACTTGATGTTGGGCACAGATTCCACCTCCTTCAAAACATTATTCCATACAGTTTCACATTATAGCGCCTTATTTCAATAAAATCAATCCCTTTTTCAAAAATTTTTCATGTTTTTTACGGAAAAAATCCGTGTAAAAGCGCCTGCGGGGATGAAAAAATTTGTCAAGCACTATTTTTTTACCGCCCGTTCGGCATATTGTCAAAAAGACCATAGGCGCAAAATTGCGGAAAATGTTGAAAGTTGTCGAAACATGTTATGTAAACTGCAGGAGGAAATGGTTGCACTTTTTCGGACAAAACCAACTTGTGGAAAAAGCTGTGGACAATGTGGAAAAGTCATGGTTTTCAACACTTCCCACCGGGTTTTGAACAGAGGAGCGCCGGCAGATTTTTCCACTTTTTTCGACAAAATCAGTTCCGATTGCGGTTACATAATGATTGTTACGGAAACAAAAAATGATCGTAAACAAGCTGCCGTTTTTGCTGAAAAAGTTGGAAAAATTTTCTTCCGTGTCGCAGGCGAAACGTTCCGCCCGATTTTTGATTTGAAAAATTTGTTAAAATCGTCCAAAGGGTTTTGACATCCGATCCAGAGGAAGAGGAAATGTCAAATTTTCCTTGCATTTGGCGCAGATACGATGTATAATGATGACGTAAACGGCGGTTTAACGAACAATAAAACAGCGCCTAAACGAACAATATAAATAGCGGTTAGACGAACAATAGGCGGCATTCCGCCGCATACGGGGGGAATGATATGGATTATTTGAAGATCGATGAGGTGGCAGCCCGGTGGGGGATCTCCGCCAGAAGACTGCAGACGCTCTGTGCAGAAGGGAAGATCGAGGGGGCTGTGCGCTTTGGCAGAGCGTGGATGATCCCCAAGGATGCCCAGAAGCCCGTCGACGGCAGAACAAAGCAGGGTCGCAATGACCAGTCCCGCCAGCTGAACACCGATTTGCCTATGCCCCGCAAAACGCCCTTCCTCTATATGACGGATCTCTATGCCAAGCCGGGCAGCGCGGAGCAAGCCATCGAAGCGCTGGCAGATAATCATGAGGCGCAGGTTCTCTTTGCCGCGGAGATCGCCTATTCCAGAGGCGAGATCGACAAGGTCTACGAAAGTGCCAACTATCTGCTGCAGAAGCACTCCGGCTTTTATGCGGTCTTATCCGCCGGCATGCTGCTGGCACTGTGCGCCATCTGGCGGGGCGACCTGAACATGTGGCGTAAAGCCAAGATCCACATCTCTGAGGCTGCCGCCAAGGATGATAACGACCGAGAGATCATAACCCTGTGCATCTGCGCCGTTGACAGTATGCTCTATGACGTAAAAGATTTCCCGGATTGGTTCAAAATCGGCTGCTTTGAGCTGTTACATAAGGATTCCCTGCCTGCGGCGAAGGTATATTACGCAAAGTACATCTATGCCACCGCCCATGGTCTTGCCGCCCAGACCTATGAGCTGGAGGGTGTGAAGGGACTTTCTCTGATGGGCTTGCTGCCTGCCACCATCGAGCCGATGATCTCCCAGTCTATGGCAGACGAAGCGGTGATTTCGGAAATCTATCTGCGGCTGACCTGTGCGGTCACCTACCATTACTCCAAAAACGAACAGCAGGCACTGCGCCATATTGACAAAGCCATCGCCCTTGCCCTGCCGGACAAGCTCTACGGCATTCTGGCGGAATACTGCCGTACCCTCGGCGGCTTGATCGAGCTGCGGCTGAAGGAGATCGATGAGGCGGCGTGGAACGCAGTCAATGAGCTTTCCAAGATCTATGTGGAGAACTGGTCAAAGCTGGGCAGCCGGATCACCGGACGGCAGATCATTGAAAACCTCTCCAAGCAGAACCGGGAGATCGCCCGCCTTGCCGCCTTCAAGCTGTCGGACGCGGAAATCGCGGCGAGAATGAACATGTCCATCCCCGGTGTCAAGCAGGCGATCCGCACCATCAAGCAGCGCAGCGGTCTGGAGCGAAGCGACTTCGCCGCCATCCTCTGAGGACATATCCGAAAACCCACCGAAAAGATATATTGCAGGGGCAGTCCCCTTATCCAAAGGGTATCCCAAAAGATAGCCTGTGGGCGCTCCGGCACCGAAAAATTTATACTTTTTTCCCTTTTGCAGGTAATACCCAAGGAAAAAACGATCTGCTATACTGTTGTCAACCGACAAGGTATAGCAGATTTTCTTTTTGACAGTATGCCGAAAGGGGAAAAACCATGTTCGCAGCATTTCTGAAAGCAAACACAGAAAGAGGCCCTACCATTCCGAAAGAGGGCGATCTTTACAAGATCATTCAATGTCATGGCAGAACATTTGAAATAAGATACGGCTTCTATGATGAGCTGGATCGGCTCCATGAATATGCAGAGCCGATAGAGATCTACCCGGATTTCATCAAAGAACCCCAGCATACCGGCGACGGTACGCCCTTCGCAACGGCGATCCAAGTGCCCTGCGCCCACTTCATCGGCAGAAAGGATGAGAACAGCACCTGCGAGGATTGCATCTTCTATCAGCGGTGTCAGGAGCTGCTGGGCATCTGCACCTGCCCGGAAAACAAGAAAACGTAAATCATTCGATCATCGGAATATGAGAAAACCCATTCAGGAGGAAAGCGTATGAAATTGAAAGTTATGAAAAGAGTAATGAGCATCATCCTTTGTGTTGCATTGCTCGTGGGCTATGTCCCGCTGCGCACGTTGGCAGCGGAAGTACTGCTTTCGGAGCAGACTGTTTCGGGTCTTGTAACAGATCCCGGCACTGCCCATACATGGGAAAGCATGATGGGTACCGAAGCAGACGGCAACCGCTATGCCGGTCGTGTGTGGGTCGATAAATCCGTATACAAGGATGGCGACACCGTACTGCTCAACAGCAGGGGAGAAGCCGGCTCCTCCTTCCAGGTTTCCCTTCAGAAGGACGAAGCCTTTCAAGTGATCTTCTCCGCCCTCGGCTCCACCATGACCACCAAGAGCACCGTCAGCTCCACCGGCCCGATGGACGTGGTGCTGGTGCTGGACACCTCAACCTCGATGGACGATGAGGACAGTCAAGGCGTGACCCGGCTGGAGCGCACCATCACTGCAGCCAACCGGCTGATCGACGATCTGCTGACCATTCCGGGGATGCGCATCGCGATCGTTACTTACAATAAGGACAGCGAGACCGTGCTGCCGTTGGCGACGTATGACAACGGTCTGGATCTTGTAGTTACCAACTATTATAACAACGGCGGAGCCGGTGCAGGTGTTGTCAGTGCTTATGACGATGACCGCAAGCTTCTCGGCAAGGACAGCGGCTATACCGCAGGTACAAATCTGCAGTCCGGCATTGACAGAGGCTTCAACATCCTCGCCAATGCCACCGGCATTGAGGACCGTGTTCCCGTTGCCATTGTCCTGACGGACGGTCAGGCAAACCGGGCAAGTCAAGAGGGCTTCTATGAGATCGGAAGCCACGATGACACCGACGGCACCTCCTCCAGCGGCAGAAACCTCTACCTCAGCACGCTGCTCAATGCCGCCTACACCAAGACCAAGATCGAAGCCAACTACGGCAAGGATGCTACGGTCTATACCGTTGGCGTGGACATCACCACCAATGTGGTGGCAAGACTGCTGATGAACCCTTCCGATGCCACCAACGGCTTCAACGCCTCCAACTCCAACACGGAAGTCAGAAGAGCTTACGAAAGCTTCCAGAGGTGGGCGAACGGCGAAACGGTTTCGTATAGTGGCTGGAGCTTCGACCATAGCTATCCCAAGCAGAACGGCGTGATCACCGACGCGAAGATCGCCGCCAACATCAACTACGTGGATACGTACTACGATGTCTCCAGCGCAAAGCTGGAGGACACCTTCCAGATGATCTATGAGGAGCTGGCATCGGGTGCGTTTAATCCCATCTCCAGCAGCACCTCCGTTCAGGGCGGCACCGGCGTGGACGATACACCGCTGATCTATGTTGACTTCATCGGTCAGCACATGCAGATCAAAAAGCTCGAAGCGGTGACCCTGTTTGGCGCATCCTACGGTATCGTAAAGAACGCCGACGGCACCTACACCGTTGCCGAAGCCACCGGCATCAATCCCGCCACCGGCGAAAGCTGGAACACCGCCCGGGACATTCGGATCACAATTATCGAGCAGGCGGACGGAACGCAGAAGCTGGAGGTTCGGATCAATCAGGAGATCCTGCCGATCCTTCTGGAGCAGGTGGTTTCCGAAACAGTCGGCAAACAGACCACTTCCACCATTACTGAGCTCATGCAGCCCCCTCTGCGCCTTTTCTACACCGTGGGCATTGATCCTGAGATCCTTCTGCCCAACGGAGAGGTGGATGTTTCCAAGATCCAGGGCTACAGCCATATTGATGATGTGGGCGGCACGGTTTCCTTCTACGGCGGTCAGTTCGGCGTGATGAATCCCGCTGACAGCAACGGAACTGTTACAAGGGGCGATGCCCACGTGGGCTTCCTTCCCTCTGCGGAAAACAGATACTACTATCATCAGACACCTCAGAAGATCTATACCAAGATCACCGACAGCAACGGCAAGGACGTGACCATTGCTGAAAACAATGAGTATGGCATCGAGGACGATGGCAGCTACACCCTGACCCAGATGACCTACGCAGAGTACCAGAGCATGGGAGACACTCAGAAGGTCTATACTCATGTTACCTACTACCGCCCCACCGCCAGCGCAACAGATGCAGGCAATGCGGCGGAGGAAGTGAAGTATCTGGTATACACCGAGTGGCAGTATCTGAAAAACTCTGTTGCGTTCTATGACGCAAACGCCGAGGTCTACCTCAACGACGGCAAGGCGATCGCCGAGGGCGACGTGGCGGCTACGGTGGACGCATATCTGCAAAGCAACCCCAATGCAGAGCTTTATGCAGTGCTTGGCGTTGGCTCCCAGCGGGTCAGCCGTTTGCACAACATGACTGTTAACAAGACAGAGAATGCCACGCAGACTGCAGTTCTCGGCTACGCACCTGCCTATCTGACCAATCAGTCTGATCACAATGACAACGACGTGGCTGTCTGGCTGGGCAACAATGGCGTGCTGACCGTTCAGATCGACACCGGCATCGCCCTGACCAAGTCTGTTACCGAGGCGATCGGCAATGCGGACGACATCTACAAGCTGACTGTGACTGTCCCTGCGGGCGTTGTTGCTTCTCCCGTCGTCGTGGATGCTGAGGGCAATGCTGTTACCAGCACCTACAGCGGAAATGTCCTGACCGTAGAGGTCAAGGCTGGGCAGACCGTCTATATCAGCGGTATTCCCGGCGGCACTACCTGCCAGATCGGAGAAGTGGTGGAGGGCGACTATTACATCGCAAGCAAAACCGACTCTGTCACAGTTCCCCTCGTCAGCGAGGCACTGAACGGTGCGGCGCAGTTCGCTCCTGCCGATGTCACCAATGCACCCAACAAGTATGGCAACCTCTACATCACCAAGGAGATCACCAGCGATCATGCCGTTCCCGGCAGTGTGCTGGATACCGCCTTCGAGATCACCGTCAACGTGGGCGCAGCTTTGGCAGGCAAGACCTTCACAGTTGAAGACAGCGCTCATACTGCTCCTTACGATGTGACCGTCGATGCTTCCGGCAACATGGTCTTCCTGATCAAGGCAAGACAGACCGTTGAGATCTTCCGCATTCCCGAGGGAACGGCGGTTTCCGTCACCGAAAGCACCCCTGACAGCCACTTCGCGGTGTCCTACCGCACCCGCAACCATTCCGGCGAAACTGCCGACGGGGATAACATTCTGACGATCCCTGCCGACGGCAGCGCAACTGCTGTGGTCATGAACCACTATACCCCCAGCCCTGTTTCCGTCGATCTTGACATCGCCGGCACAAAGAACTTCACTGCAGAGGGCGCACACCCCGGCGGCACCTTCACCTACAAGGTGCAGAAGTGGAACGGCACCGCATGGGAGGACATAATCGGCAAGACCGCCGAAACTCCCTACGCGGCAGATGAATCCGGCACCAAGACCTTCGCAATCGAGGATGTTCTGGCGGGTATCACCTACAGCAAGGTGGGCAGCCATGCCTATCGGGTGCTGGAGGTCAAGGGCAACGTTGCCAACGTGACCTACGACAGAACCCTCTACACCTTCGACGTTACCGTCACGGATAACGGCGGTCAGCTGGTGGCGACGGTGACAGACCTTCATAACACCGCCATCACCGACGGCTCTTACGAAGTGACCTTCAACAACACCTTCCACACCGCACCCGTCAGTCTGGATGTGCAGAAGCTGGTTCATAACCTCTCCGGCGACACTACCGTCTCCAAGGCAGGCTTCGAGTTCAGAGCTGTCAGCACCGACGCAAACTGGAATCCTCTGACCGGCGCTGATGCAGCAAGCTTCAGCATCTTCTCCGATGCCGCAGGCAATGCCCGCTTCACCTCCGTCTGCACCAAGGTGGGAACCTATTACTTCCTGCTGAGCGAGGTCAGCAAGGGCGCACCCGGCTGGACTTACTCCGCAGCCCAGTACCGCATCACCGTCACCGTCACTGCCGACAACGGCGAGCTGAGCGCTGCGCTCAGCGTGGAAAAGACCGACTCCACCAACCCGGACGAGGTGGTCACGCTGGATGCTGCCGATGCCACCAAGGGTACGGTCTCCTTCGTCAACACCTACGATCCTGAGGACATTTCCGTGGAGCTGGACGGCGCAGTCAGAAAAGAGCTGACCGGCAAGAGACTCGAAGCAGATCAGTTCACCTTCTATGTCTACGCCGACGGCGACCGCAGCGTTCCGCTGCTCATCGGCAAGAACGAGCTGAACGGCGATGTCAACTTCGTGGATTTCGACAAGGCATTGACCTTCGCAGGCGTCGGCACGTATCAGTACGACATCGTAGAGTTCATCCCCGACGGCGCTGTCTACGAGGCAAGCTCCGGCAAGTATGTGCTGGATGGCATGCGCTACGATCCCACCATCTACGATCTGGTGGTGGAAGTGGCCAACGATGCCGCTACCGGCAAGCTGGTTGCAAGCTACTACTTCGAGGATGCGGTGTCCAATGTGGTCACCTTCCGTAACCACTATCAGGCAACCGCCACCACCTACACCCTCAGCGGCACCAAGCTCCTCCATGGCCGCGCTCCCAGAGCAGGCGAGTTCTCCTTCGAGCTGCTGGAGGATGGCACATGGAAGCAGACTGCTACCAGCAACGCTGACGGCAGCTTCGCCTTCAAGACCCTGACCTTCACCGAAGCAGGTGTCTATACCTACACCATCAGAGAAGTGGCGGGCAATGTGGCAGGCGTGCGCTATGACGGCGTGCAGAAGCCTATCACCGTTACCATCACCGTTACCGATACGGCAGGTGTCCTGAGTGCTTCCGCGAGCATCAGCAATGCCGACATCCGCTTTGAGAACACCTACACCGCCCAGTCCGCGCAGGTGACCTTCAACGGCACCAAGCTCCTCAAGGGAAGTCGGATCGTAGCCATGTCGTTCTGTGAGCCA
>JAZNNV010000218.1:0-4663 GCA_045580465.1 Faecousia sp. | reverse complement strand
ATCTACAACATTGAGACCGGCGAGGCAGTTACACCTGTCTACACCGTCAGTGTTGAAGGCTATGCAGCAGATAAGATCGGTTCCACTACCGAGGCAACTGCAATTGCAGTTATGAAGTACGGCGATGCTGTCGCTGCACTGGTGGCAGGTTGATTCAGGTATATTTGTACTGACTGATCATTCGCAATAAACCCGCAAGGGCACCGCGCAAGCGGTGCCCTTGTTTCCGTCCTGATATCCTGCAATGTTCCGATAGATTAGGGGAGAGGGTGTGGTTGTTCGATGCTCGCAAAACACAGAAATATTATCTGAAAATTCGATTTGTGCATAACTCACAAAACGGGTATTGTTTCATTGTTTATCTCTACAAAAATGTGATTTTTAACCAAAATGATTTGATTTTCACAAAAAACGGTGCTAGGATTATAATAGCTATGTTATTATGGCTAAATTTATTAAAAGGAGAGACCAAAAAATGCGAAACAATAAATTCCTTCGCGGACTGGCACTGGCTCTGTGCCTGTCTCTGATTCTGGGTCTTGTTCCCGGCGGCATTTTCGGCGCAAGCCATGTCCATGCTGTCGAGGAAGAAGCTCCCGAATCTTCCACCCCTGTTTCTCTGATCCCCAATGGAGATTTTGAGAGCGTAACCACCAATTGGGCAAGCTATGGCTGGAGCAAGTCCTATGCCTATCCTGGCAATGCTTCAGTCGTTTACGACGCTGACCGTGGTTCCAACGTCGTAAAGTTCACTGACCCCGATGATAGTGCCGCATGTGAGATCATGTCCGGCATGTTCGACATCACCGGTGGTGTCACCTATGACATCTCTGTTTGGACCAAGCAGGATGCCGCATTTGCAGAAACTGCAAATAAGGATGTTGCTGTCTATCTTTTCTGGTATGACGCAGACGGCAATCCCATGGATACGCAGTACAGCAACTTTATGCTCTCTGCAGGCGCTGAGTGGGCAGAGCAGGTTAATTCTGTTCTTGTTCCCGAAGGCACTGCAAAGGCACAGATCCGCTTCAACCTCTTCAGAGCGAACATCAACTGCATCTATCTGGATGACATTTCCATCGAGAAGAGCCCCGTTGTCCTCACTGAAAGCTTCAACAGCAATGTCTTCAGCTACGGTTGGACCAAGAGCAGCGGCTCCAATGCAATGATGTACGAACACGCTGTGGAAGGCAAGAGCCTGATCCTGCAGACCAACGCCACTGTCTTTGCAAAGTCTCCTGCGGTCGCTGTTGTTCCCGGCTACACCTACACTGCAACCTTCATGCATTCCAAGACCATCTATAATGGCCACGAAACCTACTCCGTCGGTTCCGGCGGCCGTGCAGCACTTCTCTTCTATAGCGAGAGAGGCAATCTGCTGGACGAGACCATCATCACTGTCGGTGAGCAGAACGGCTTTGAGCAGGCTACTCTGGAAGCCCGTGCTCCCGCAAACTCCGCCTACATGAACATCAAGTTCTACGTTGATGAGACTTACACCGCCGATCCCTGCTTCTCCATCGACTCTCTGACTATCGCTGAGACCGAGGGCGAGATCCTGCAGCCTGTTGAAATTCCTCTGATCACCAACGGTGGCTTCGAGAATAGCAACGTCGGTTGGAAATTCAGCGGTGGCATCACTGTTGTCGAAGGCGGCTACACCGGCAATGCTGCGTTTGTTCCCATCACTGCTCCTGCTGAAAGCACCGGCAATCGTCCTGGTCTGACGGCTGTGACGAGTGACAAGCTGGCTGTTGAGCCCGGCCAGGTCTACAAACTGACCTTTATGGCAAAGCGTACCGCGAACGAAGCAAGAACCGGTACAGAAGAAGACAATACCTACGGCAAAAAGGATAGCGGCAATGCTTACGCCGGCTTCTGGTACTATGATGCCAACGGTACTGTTGTCGATGCTGTGGCTGTTCGCCCCGCAGCCGATGAGTGGACCGAGTACACCCTTGACTGGACCGTTCCTGAGGGCGTTGCTTCCTTCGTCATCGAGTTTGGCGTTAACTCCAACTCCGGCGCTTCCTTCCTGTTCGACGACATCAAGGTCGAGATGGATACCTCTATCTCTCTGAAGAACGACTTCGATGGTGCATATGATCGCACTACCTTCACGAACAGCGATGGCACCAAGACCTACAACAACGACCTGCCCGCAGGCTGGACTGCTTCCAATTACGAGCAGATCACCATGTCCCTGATCAGTGGCAAGTGGGGCGCTAAGGACGGCAAGATGCTGTTCATCCAGACCACCAACTGGACCAGATCCACTCCCTTCAGCGTCATCCCCGGTGTCAACTACACCGTTTCCTATGACGAAATGGACTTCGTCGTTGCTTCCACCAAGGAAGTGACCTCTGAGGTCGTTGACGAAGAGACCGGTGAGACCACCACTGTCACCGAGACTGTTGTTACTCCCAACAACGGCGGCTACATCACCCTCGTCTTCGTCGATGCTGATGGCGAAATCGTTGATTTCCAGAAGGTCGCTATCAAGGACGACACTGTCGCTCAGAATTGGACCTCCAATTCCTTCGTCATGGCAGCTCCCGAGGGCGCTGTTTCCGCATACATTGAGATCGGTGTTACAAACAAGAATGGCGATCCCACCTTCGGTATTGACAATCTGCTGGTCGTCAACGACTATGTTGTGGACAACACCATCACTGCTCCCACCTACGCAAAGTTCGCAGAGGGCTTCGATGAGATGTCCGCTACCTTCGATAACTGGACTGCTAACGATGCTTACGCAACCGTGAACGGTTCCGGCTTCGACATGGTCCTGAACGGCACCGCTACCAGCGCTGCATTCAAGGTTTACCCCGGCGTTACTTACGTTGTTGCAGCTGAAGGCGCTAACGCAGCAATCGAGTTCTACGGCGAAGACGGCTCCGTCATCGCAGCAGAAGGCAATGTTGCTCCCGAGGGCGCATACACTGCAGCTGTTGTTCTGACCGGCAACGGCGCAGCCGTTACCTCCGCTATCGCTTACACCAACTGTGTTGACGCTGACGGCGATCACCTCTGTGACGACTGCGGTATCACTGTTTCCCGCCATGAGTATGACAGCAACTGCTCCTTCATGTGCAACATCTGCTCCGAAACTCGCGTTGCTCCTCACGGCAACATCATCCACGTTGAGGCTCAGGATCCTGTCGACTGCGCTACCCCCGGTAACATTGAGCACTACAAGTGCGAAGACTGCGGTGAAGCATTCACCGACGCTGAAGCCACCAACGGTCTTGCTCCCTTTATGATCTCTGTTACCGCTGCATGCGTTGCTCCTGAGGGTATCGCGGACTGCGCAAGCTGGACCTGCGAACTCTGCGGCACTGAAAACAGCGGTACTGGCAGCCATGATGTTCCCACCTGCACCGGCGGCAACTGCTCCAAGTGTGGCGAAGAAGTCATTGGTAGCGGTCACGAGCTGGCTGACTGGGCACCTCTGTGCCAGGGCGGCGAATGTGTCTACTGCGGCGAGTACGTGATTGCCGAGCATGAGAACGGCGAGAGTGTTACCTGTGTTGAAGGCTACTGTAAGTACGGCTGCGGCATGACCTATCCCGCTACTACCGATCACGTAGACGCCGACAGCGATGATTACTGCGACGATTGCTGGAGTCACATCAACCACGTTGACGCCGACGGCGACGCATGGTGTGATATCTGCTGGGCTGTGATTTCCCAGGATGTTCCCTGTGACCATGCTACCGACAAGTACATCGACAACGGCGACGGACTGACCCACAAGGTCGTCTGCGCAAACTGCGACGAAGTCAAGAAGGAATACGCCGCCCATGATTACGGCACGACCAATGTCTGTGCTTGTGGCGCAGTCGATTCCGCATCCTATGATTCTGCTGTTGTCTACCGCACCAAGGGTATCAGCTTCCAGGATTACATTGGTCTGCAGTACGCAGTCAGAAACAGCATTGCCCAGAACTATGACAGCATCTATGTCAAGGCAGTGCAGATCACTCCTGACGGTGTTACCGTTGAGACCCTGAACCCCGTTGCCTACGGCACCAGCCAGGTCTTCGACAAGAAGATCGTTTCCTGGTCCATGACCGAAGAAGTCACCATGACTGTTTACGTTGTGAAGGATGGCGTTACCTACCGTGGCGAGACCTTCACCACCACAGTTATGGATCTGGCACTGGAGAAGATCGCATCCTACGAAGCAAGCAACAACCTGAAGTACTGCACCGCATTTGCAAACATGCTGAACTACGGCGCAGCTGTTCAGACTTCCAACAACCGCAATCTGGAGAACCTGCCCGATGCAAAGCTGGCAGAGCTGGGCTTTGACAAGTACGTAACGCAGGATACTCCCGTGCTGGAGGCAGAGAACTCCTCTACCGGTGCTGTGGCAGATGGCTACAAAGTCCGCGCAGAGAACTTCAGTATGCAGGACAAGGTTGAAATTCAGTTGCTGCTGAATACCATCGACTTTACCAAGCACGAGATCCGCGGCACGATCAACGGCGAGGCTCTGACCGGCGCATACTTCTACGAGTATTCCGCTACCAGAACTCTGGTTCGTATCCCCGTTGCAGCAAAGAACATGCGTGCAGTGATCGAGTATGCGATCTACAACATTGAGACCGGCGAGGCAGTTACACCTGTCTACACCGTCAGTGTTGAAGGCTATGCAGCA
>JAZNNV010000217.1:0-6707 GCA_045580465.1 Faecousia sp. | reverse complement strand
GATGTGATAGCCCTCTACGCCTGTGTCTGCCGCCAGATACTTGATGCCGTTGATAATGACCGTACTGCCCAGCGGGATAATGTCGGGATCTACCGCCACCATGCCCGGTGCAACGGGCAGTCCGGTGGCGGTCAACCCCGTTCCGGTGCCGCAGCTGTGCGGATTGTCCTTACTCTCGCAGCAGTAGGCGGTCAGTGTGCAAACGCCTATGTAGCGGTACGCGCCTACCGCCTCGTAAGCCGCCATCGCCTGCGCTCGTTCGGCTTCCTCCGCGATCCGGTCCAGCTCTGCCTGCGCCTTGTAGTCCTCAAACTCCCGCGCCAGAGATCCCAGCCGTGCCACCGCCGCGCGTTCGATCTCCTGCGCGGCGTTGTACTTCTTCTGCAGCTCCGCGATCTCCCGCTCCTGCTCTGCCTTCCCTTCCTTCCACTGGTCGCCCATCCACAGCGCGGTCGCCGCGAAGATCACCAGCAGCGCGAAGAGGATCAACGCGCCCCTCTGCCAGAACGCCACCTCCCGCCGAATCGTGAATTTCTTTTCCCGTTCACTCATTTTTGCTATCTCCTTCCTCCGCCGAGCCTGTCAAAATGCCCAGCGCGTTCACCTCTTTTGTGTCAGTGTTTTTCAACTGTTCTGATTCTTCCCGGTTGCGGAATACATCCTGTCTATCTGATCCTGGATAAAATCCGGAAACTCAATGCTTTTTATGTATTCATCCAGCTCATCCATGCTGTGCAGCACCGCGCCTGTCGCTGTTCTGATCGTGATCTTGACTTCATCCATGTGATCCCCTCCCTGTTTAGGATATTTCCCGACCGGGTTGTCTTAGCCCTGAATATTCTCCGTTTCAGACACGTATTCCTGCCCGCACCCTAAGGGGTTGCACATTGCTTTACCCCTGTCGATCTCCCGGACCGTTACCTCAACTCTTCCGGGAAGCCCCATGCAGCAGTCATGCTGTTTGTCTCTTTCCTGCAGCTGCTGTACCCGTTTCTCCAGCAGACCGATATACGAGTACGCCCAGACCACGAATTCGTGATACCATTCTTCCGCAGCCCTCATGCCTGCCGCGTATTCCGGACTAACATCCCCGCCCTGGGGAGGTTCCTTTCTCCAAAACCTCATTGTGTTTTTCCTTTCTGTTACGTTCTGTTTTCCGTCATTTTTCGACAGCTTTGTCGTGTGCATCCTGTCCATTTTGTGCTATACTATCCGCCAAAACAGAAAGGAGTTAATTATGAACCTGAATGCCGAAACTATAACTTTGCTTCGCAGCGCGTTCGTGCTCTATGAGGAACATCTTAATAGCTTCCTTGCAGATCGTCCCATTTCGCCGGAAACTGTCAAAAGAAACAAAGCCGAGCTTCGATCCATACGCAGCAAACTTTTTCGGAAGTCTTTTCCCGGAGATCTCGACCTCAATGAACTGCGCCACTTGTACGCCGCATTGAAGATGTTCCGCGAATACATTGAGGAAGATTTGTCCAATTTTTCCTCCGCTGACCGAGAACTCTCTTTATCCATGCAGAAATCCTGCAATCAGCTCTTGCGTGAGATCCGTCATATCTTCCTTGATGCTGGTATTGAACCCGAACGGTTTGAGTAAATCCCTCTTTCTTGAAATCCATTTCCAGCAATCGAGCCAATTTAATTTTTTCCATCAGCTACCTCCCTGCACTTCAGCACAAGTACACGAAACGTGTACTTGTTCGCCAAAAAATAAGAACCCTACCGTAAGCCCGTAATACTTCGCAATAGCTTCCTTGACCTCATCTCTCGGAACACGTTCGCCAGCTTCATACATAGAAAGCGCCGAAGTGCTAATTCCAACGCCTTTTGCAACTTCAGTTTGTGAACGATCTCCTCTTGCCCGCACTAGTCTTTCCTTAATAGCTTCGATGTTCATATTCTCCCCTCCTTTCGTGTTCACGTTTTGTGTACTTTTACAATAGCATCGTCTCGACAGATTGTCAAGAGAAAATTTCACACTTTGTAAACTTTTCTCTTGACCTTTTTCACATTGCGTGATAATCTCAGTTTGAGGTGATGAATATGACCTATCTTGGTGCTCGTTTGAAATACCTTCGCAAACTCGACAATGTGACCCAGCAACAACTTGCAAGCGCACTCGGCATTGCAAAAAGCACTATCAGTATGTACGAGAACGGACAGCGCGAGCCAGATTTTGAAACCCTTGAAGCGATCTCAGATTATTTTAATGTTGATATCCGATCATTTTTCCCAGGAAACGAAAAGCCCCTCAGCGTTTCCGCCGAAGGGCTTTCCGAAGTCAAGAAGGCTCTGATTGATAAGATTATGGCAATGGATGATGAAACGGTGGCGGCGCTCAATCGAATCGCAGATCAAGTTCTTTCTCTGCGAGATAAATAAAGAGCGCAAGCTCCTCCCCGGTCATCATCAGGATCTTCTCCGCGAGTGCGGTTTTATCTTCCGGCGCGTCTGCGCCGTCTGTGGCGGTGGTGGTCATCGTCATTGTCGGCTGCATACTGCGCCCTCCTCTTCTCTTTTGAAAAATCTGTTAGTTTATTTACGGAGACTTAATCATATGCAAACATACCAAACGAAAGAAGCTGCTGAAAAGGATGCTGAATACTACCGGTTTCTATACGAACAATGTAAACAGCGTAGCGAAGAAAGAAAGCTTGAACAATGGTTTTATTCAACGCTCAAGTGTGTGTTTACTTGCTTTGCAACAACCATTGCAACAATTGTTATAGTTACCGATATTCAGATGGACATATGGAAATCACTTTGTTCATTGCTGTTCATTCTTGTTCCCGTCATTGCTTGTCTTTATCCATTTGGATTGGTATTCTCCGATGTTCGTTGGACTCGTAAGCTTTTTGGGAAGTGGATTGTTATCCTTTTCCTTTTGTCTGTAATAACTCTCTGTATCCTTACCCGCCGAATTTCTTGAATCGTGCATTTCCAGCAGGGCAGTCACCCTGCTGACCGTTTCCCCATCGGCGCGCTGGATCAGCTCCATGAGCTTGCGCCTGTCCGGATTCTCTGTGCATTTCCGGTAGCGCTCCTGGAGCTTCTGTTTGTAGAAGTTGACCAGCTCGTCGTATTCCAATGTGCATCCTCCTTCGGGAGTTGCCCGCCGGGTGTCCGTCGCCAAACATTCACCCGGCGAGCATTTGCTGGGGGCTGATCTAATTATACATATCAGCCTCAACACTTTTCAATTAGCAGTTACAAAACTGCTGTAATCAATCTCGAATTGTGTGTATTCGCTTTAATTGAGTACAGTATCGTGTATTGATTGCGTGCAGTATCGCGCATGAGTATTCAGAAACAACTAAAGAGAGGCTGACCGATGAATAGTAATTTTGAAGAAGCCAGATTTGATCTGATATCCGAGGAAGAGTTTCCCTTTGATGCCTGTATTACCTGTGATTTCCGTTCTGCCAAGAGGTGCGCCGGTCCCAATGCGTCCGGCATGAACGCGTCTAGACGCTGCGACTTTTTCCAGAAGCTCCAGCGAAGCAACAAAAATACCATGCGCAACGGCGTGAGCTGGTCGTATGACTACATCGCCGCCCAGACCAACGGCATCTCCCGCTCCACCGTCATCCGCTGCATCACCGATGTCAATTATGTCCCCGGCGTTGATACCTATAGCGAGGTGTTCCGCGTTCTGTTCGACGGCTCAGTGAACCAGTATCCCTGCGGCATCCACTCGCAGGAGAAAGAGATCGCCTATGTTGACTCCCCGGAGACGCTGGCGGAGATGGAACGCATCAAGCAGGAGAATGAGGCGATCCGCGCGGAGCTGTCGCAGCTCCGCTCCAACATCGGGCGGACTCACGATTTTCAGGAGAAGGAGCTCGCCGAAGTCCGCGCGGAAGCCAGCGCCAAGGCGGAGGCATATGAAGCCGACATTGCGGAATACAAGGACTTGGTTGCCCTTCTCAAGGATCAGATCAAACGAAAGGACGACTACATTGACCGCCTTGCCATAAAAGCAGGCATCTGATCTCCTGTTAGCTTCATAATAGAACAGTTGTTCTAAAATGTCAAGTACTTATTCAAGACAAAATAAAACCGCCCCGGTGCGCGAACACCGGCGGCGGCTTTTTGGAAAGGAGCCTCCATGTCCGATTATATGGTTTACGGGTACGCCCGCGTTTCCACAGAAAACCAGATTGAGAACTATTCCATAGACGAACAGGTTGAGCGTATTCAGGCATTTTGCAAGGCTAAAGGCTGGGTTCTTTTGGACACGTTTATTGACCGTGGTTTTTCCGGCGGCAATACAGATCGCCCCGGTCTGTCACAGCTTCTGGATTCTGTTCGCCGTCGGGAAGCGGATGCTGTAGTTGTTTATAAGCTGGACCGTCTCAGCCGCAGTCAGAAAGACACCTTGACTTTGATTGAGGACGAATTTCTTTCCAACAAAACAGAATTTGTATCCATCAACGAAAACTTCGATACCTCAACCCCCCTTGGGCGCGCTATGATCGGTATTATTTCCGTTTTTGCTCAGCTCGAAAAGGATCAAATCACAGAGCGGTTCACAATGGGCAGGATCGGACGCTCCAAGGCTGGCTATTATCACGGCGGTCCCACCGCCCCCACCGGCTATCACTATTTGAATGGCGAATTGATAATTGACCCGATCGGAGAGCGGCAAGTCCACCAGATTTACGATATGTACGAATCTGGTGCGTCCATTAATTCCATCGAAAACCGAATGAGGGCGGAGCACGGCGGAAACTGGAGCTCGGTCAAGATCTCCGATATTTTGCGAAACACTGTCTACATCGGTAAAGTAAAATTTGCGAAGCAGGAGTATGAAGGACTGCATCAGCCTATCATTGATAAGGAGCAGTTTTTCTCCGTCCAGCGAATGCTTGAAAAGCGTCCCGCGCCGATCCGCCAGCCATTCCGCGCCTCTTTCCTTCTCACCGGCATTATTTTTTGCGCCCGCTGCGGCGCACGCTTCAGCGGAAACCACGGATATTATAAATGCTACTCCAGAGCCAAAAGCTCCCCCCGGTTTGTCAAGGACCCTAATTGCCATAACGATAACTGGAAAATCGAAGACTTGGATTCCTACGTCATTCAGGTCATCAAGCAGATCTGCAAGGACCGGACACAGCTCAAGAAATATAAACAGGGTCCCAGTCTTGAAGAAAAAGAACGCGCGGCAAGCAAAAAGCTTACAGCTATCGACAGCCAAATTGAAAAGCTGATCGAGCTTTATCAGATATCTGCTATCCCAATCGACTCCCTTTCTAAAAAAATCAAAGCACTGCGAAACGAAAAAACGATCATAGAACAACAGCTCGCCGCTGATCAAGCGGAGCTCCCCGCAATCGAAAGCCGCCTGTTAACCTTCTCTCAAACGTTTGACAGCTCCAACTTTGAAACTCAGCGCCTTCTTGTATCCTCAATTATAGAACGCATCGCCATAGACGGGAAAAATATTGACATCACCCTGCGAGTTTAGCAGCTCTATTTGCAGAATTGTAAAGCCCATGTGCATGGTCTTTACAATTCTGCAATACAAAAGTGTGAAAAAGCCGGATGCGCAATGCCTCCGGCTTTCTTTTGCTGCGTCCTTATAGATAACGTCAAGAATTTTCAGCAAATCAACAGCACTTTTATTTTCACTCCCTGTACATCGCCAGATAATGTCTGACTTTGTTTACTTTTTCAATCTGCTTTTCGTGCAGATAGTTGTACACAGCCAACATTGCCGCAGGCGGTTCGCCGTGCTCTCTTCGATGCTTGTCGATGATCCGCGTGACCTGCTCATGGAGCATATCGACGTGCTGGAGCTCCACCCCCGCAATATCGTAGAAGGTCTTTGCCAGCATCTGGTCATCGTCCTTATGCTTAACCGCTTCCTTTGCGTACTCGCACGCGCCCTCAACTTCCTCTTCGATCATTTCAGAGAGCTGCTGGATCAGTTTCATGTGTTTACCCTCCCATGATATAAGATTTGATCTGCTCAACGTCTGCCGGGTAGAAGATCAGCTCATTCACGACCGGCACCTGCACACGCAGACCTCCTTCCGGTACCCTTGCCCGGACAACTTCCAAAAGTACCTCGATGTCCACATCGCCGTTCTGTTCCACCGCGCCGATGGTTTTCATCAGCGCTGGCAACTGCTTGTGTAGCATATATGTTACACCGACAAGAAATCCCATGCGCTTCAGCTGTCCGTTTTGTCCGTCTGCGGGGATCTTCGGAGCAAGCTCAGCGTCAATAAATCTTGCCAGTCCGTGTTCGACCTGCTGCATAGATACCATAGTCATACCTCCTGAAATGCGGGGAGGGTTGCCCCTCCCCGGTTAGCCGGTTAAGCGCCGGCCGCTGCGGTAGTGGTGGGTGCCGTCCAGCTGTTGAACTGGGGCATGGGTGCGGGACAGATGCTGTCGATAGGCACGACCGTCTTTGTCAGACCCATCAGCGTAGCGATGTTGCCCTGCATACAACTGAGGTTGGCAGCAACCTGAGCGTTCACCACAGCCTGCTGTGCGATCTGACCCTCAATGCCGCGCAGTCTGCCATCCAGATAGCCGTAGACCTCAAGGATCTTGTCGTTGGTGTGGATGGTGCTTTCCAGCAGTGCGATCCTGCTGTCCTTGGCGGCGTTGGACTGCTCCAGCCCCATCTCGTAGCGGTTGACTGCGGTGTTCTCGCTGCAGCCGCAACCGCCACGGGCACCGAACAG
>JAZNNV010000216.1:0-4659 GCA_045580465.1 Faecousia sp. | reverse complement strand
GCTGTCGCAGTAGTGATATGATACCTTCCCATCCAGCTTTAACGCAACGATGTCGCTGACAGACAGGCTATGCCCGGTGAAATCAACGGGGCGTTCCTCATTGAAAATGTAGTAGAAGTTTTCAAGGATTCTGCTTCTGTCGCTGTCGGGATAGACCTCGCGGGTGTAGATTGCTTCATAGTTGGCAGGGTCAGGCGGTGCGGTCAGACTTTCCATGCGGGCAAACCGCAGTTCCACGGGAGCATCGCGGCGAAGCTGGTAGATCGCCATAGAATCGGTGGGGCTGTCCAAAAACCGCTGTTCCACATCACGCAGAGGAATATCCGCTTTGATTGCTTCCCAATCCTCACGGGAGATACCGAACAAGCCGTCATGGTTTATCACATCTTCGGTATCGAACACCATCGCTTCGGTATTGTCGGCATAGAGCATATACACGGTGATGTCCTTTTCTGCCAGCTCCATTGCCCGGTCTTTGGAAAGGGGCAGCATATCGCTGTCCGTATAACCGTAGTATTCCATCATCTTCGGCGTGATGGTGGGATCGGGGAGCGGTTCATCCATGGCCTGTTCGGGTGCATCCGGGAGCATAGTTTCCGGTGCTGCTGCCGCACTGTCCTCCGTGCCGCTGTCCATATCCTCACCAACAACGGGTGCCGGGGCTTTCTGCGCTTCCTGTAAGGTTTCCAGCATATCCAGCGAAGCAAGCCGCACGGCGTAGGTATCCAGATCGTGCAGTTTGCAGATTTCCATGCAGGCGGTGGAAAGTAGAATATTGGGATTGTCAAGCTGCCCTCCGTCCAGCAGACGCATGGTTTCCCTGTCATAAAGGGTGTAGTCAAACCCTTCATCACTTCTCTGGATGTGGAGATAGGTGTTGTCCGATACAAGATAGAGCTTTTCGGACTGTTCCAGCGCCTTAATCTGTTCGGGGGTCATGGTGCCGGACTTCAACGCTTCCTGTAATTCCAGGCACTTTTCGTATGCGCCCACATAAAGTACATCGCCGGGAACAAGGGCAAAATCCTTTGTGACCGTGTACTGCTGAATGTAGGTGTTATCATCGGAAGTAGTGCGATTGAAATTACTGTGCAGCTTGTACTCAAACCGCGCAGGGTCAGACTGTTCCGTTGCCTGTTCGGGAACGGTGGGAACAAATTCCCGCTGGTTGAGCTGTGCCAATCTGTCCATAAGCGCGCCCTGTTCGGTAAAGCGGGGCTGTCCGTCCTCACCGATGATCTTATATACATCCAGCAGCGCATCGGAAATGGGGCGCAGATCGTGGTTTTTAATCCTTTCATCTGCCCATGCCGCTATCCCTGCTTCATCTGCAGCAGGGATGCTCTGACCGGGTTCCGCCTCATTGACCTTTACCATAAAGGCGGCAAAGTCATTGGAAAATGCCGTGATTTCCTCTTGGGTCAGGAACGGAGATACCGGCTCCGCTGTCTGTTCGGGGATCTCCGTCTGTCCCTGGATTTGCGGAGTGATGCCGCGCTCCTTGCAGATTTCCGCAAAGTGGCGGTCAATATCAGAGATAAGCCCGGAAGCGGTCTTGCTGATGGTTTCCAGACTGGCGCGGAGTTCTTTCAGTTCCTTGCCCTGTGACCATGTAGCGATATAGCCGAAGCTGTTTTCGGCGGTTTCAATACCGTAATACTGGCAGACAGCATAGGAAATGCTTTCTGCTTCCACTTCCTCGGTATGCCGGTCTTTGCGCTGTTCGTTCAAGAACTGATAGACGGAGATTTCGCCGCCGACAAAGTTCAAACCCTCGTCCTCGGTCAAGTACAGACGGTCATCTTCGCCAAGATCAAGGGGTTTTGCCGTAATAATCGCACCGGCGTGATTGACCGCCACATTCGGCTCGACGGTTACAGGCATACCGGGATCGTAGTCGGAACCTCGCAAATCATACCGATGTAGCCCATCGGGGAGGTCGGCAAGGGCGATACGCCCGTTGGAGAACAGGCCGGGTACATCGAATATTTCGATTTCCTGATACTTGGGTGCATCTTTGGGTTCCTCCACCTTCCTGTAGTTGTGGAGTTTGGCATGGGCGATCTCATGGACAGCAGCGCATACCGTCTGCACTTCACTCATACCGTCCCGGATAGTGATACTCTGATTGGTGGAGTTGAAATAACCGTCCGTGTCGCTTGCGATGGGGCTTATCTCCATCGGCACAGGGGAAGAACGGCGCAGCGCTTCCATAAAAACCTCATACTGCTGAACATTGCCGTTCAGATCGGAAGCAAGCTGCGGCAGGGGCTTTCCCTCAGTCTGCGACACATCAAAGACGGATACCACCTTATACATGGGGATTTTGACTTCCTTTTCCTCCACCATAACCTTACCGTCTGCATCCAGCATCGGCGCTTTGGTGTCGGGGTCGAGCTTGACTTCCTCAATCTTTTTCTTGTAGGGCGTGGGCGCGATGATCTTGATGCCTTTTTCACCTTTCATCACATTGCGCCCAAACTGGTCGCGCCACTTATTGAAGCCCGCTACATGGGTGGCGTCGGGGCGCTGCATATAAATGAGCATGGTATTGTTGACCGAATAGCGGTGGAAGCGGCTCATGGTGGACAGGTATTGCCTGTACTTATCGCTTTCAAACAGTTCCTTGATGCCGGTTTCGATACTGTCTACGATTTCCCGCATCCGGTCTTTGCTGGTCTGTTTCTCAGCCATGACGATCTCCTTTCAGATAAAAAAATAGCGCCCCTGCACAGGTGAAAACACATCCTGCACAGGGGCAATTCTCCGCATATAGAACTCGTTTTTGCTCTTACGGGTGTAAACTATCAGCCCCTTGGATTTTCGTGCCGGAAAACCCTTGCAAACAGGGGCTTTTATACCCTCTATTTGCGGAGGTTCCAGTAGTGTTCACGCTTCCTTTTCGCGTCCTGTTTCCTGCGCTCCCGCTTGGCACAGGATGGGCAATATTTGGCGCGGTTGGAAGTGGAGAAGATAGGCTTGCCGCAGACAAGGCAGCTCTTTTCCGGCCTGTTTCGCATGACCTCTGCGTACAGCTCGCAGTCGGCGGGCAAGACTGCGTTTCGGAACCATTTGCACAGCAGCGAATAGGAAATGCCCTGCACACATACGCAAGGCTCCCCGTCATCCAGCAAGATGCAGTTGCCGTGGTCATAGTTACAGCACAGCCCCCGAATGAGCTTTCTGGAACGGCGAAGCTGCTTCTCGTCCATACGCGGCAGATCAGCCATTGCCGAATACCATCTTATAACTCACGCGCTGTCCGTCATCTTCAAGCAAAATGACCGTATCATAGGTCTTTCCAGTCTTTTCCGAATAACAGCCTTTCAGCGGGGCGCGGCCATCTTTCAGCAGCGTGGCGGCAAGGGTTTTGGTCAGGGTCTTTTTCTTGGCGGTAAAGAATTTGCTGTTTTTCCACAGAGCGAAGGAGCAGGCGCGGTTTTCGCAGAAAAAGCCCTTGGGCGTTTCCGTTACATCCGCTTTGCATCGGGGGCATTTGCCCACTATCTCGCGCCCGGAGGGGAACAGGACTTCCGCACCGGGGATGGGTTTATAGGTCTGCATCAGCTCACCCAGCATGGCGGTGATCCCGTCCATGAAGCTGTCCGGGACAATTTCTCCGCGCTCGATCTCTTTCAAGCGGTGTTCCCATTCTGCGGTAAGCTGGGGAGATTGGAGCTGTTCGGGCAGTACGGTGATAAGCGCCGTGCCGGTGGATGTGGGAAGAAGGTTTACCACCTTCTTGGATTTTTTGCGCTCCACAAAACCGGAGGACACCAGCTTTTCAATGATACCGGAACGGGTTGCCGGGGTTCCGATGCCCTTGCGCTCCGCATCGTCGGGCATATCCTCTTTGCCCGCGCTTTCCATCGCTGACAGCAGTGTATCTTCGGTGAAGTGCTTGGGCGGCGTGGTCTTGCCGACCTTGAACGCTGCATCCGATACGGAAATAGGCTGATGCTCTGCAACATCCGGGAGAGTGGATGCTGCTTCCGTCTGTTCCTGTTCGTAGGACTTCCAGCCGGGGACAAGGACGGTCTTGCCCTTGGCGGTGAAGCTGTGACCGGCACATTCCACTGTAATGACCGTTTCTGCATAGCGGTGTGCTTCGCAGATGGCACGGAGCAAGCCCTTTGCTGCCAGCTTCAGCACTTCGCGTTCACCAAGGGGCAGCGACATCAAATCTGTTTTTCCTGCGCTGACGGTGGGGACGATGGCGTGGTGGTCGGTCACTTTCTTGTTGTTGCACACCTGTTTTGCGTGGATAGTCGTGGGCGATGCCACACCACAGGCAGCGGCGGCAGAAGAAACAAGGCCGCTGATGCTGTCCTCCATATCCTCGGTCAGAAAGCGGCTGTCTGTACGGGGGTAGGTACAGAGCTTCTTTTCATAGAGGGATTGGAGATAATCAAGGGTCTGCTGGGCGGTGTAGCCCAAGATGCGGTTTGCATCACGCTGGAGCGCGGTAAGATCGTAGAGCGCCGGGGCTTTTTCTGCCTTTTCCTTGCGCTCCACCGATTTCACGATTGCCGTTTTATCCTTGCAGGCGTTGGCAATACCGTCTGCGTTTTTTCTGTCCTTCATTCTGTCTGTCGCGGCGATAAAGCCGCAATCAAGCTGTACTGTGTAGAACGGTTCCGGGACAAATGCGGAAATATC
>JAZNNV010000215.1:0-10653 GCA_045580465.1 Faecousia sp. | reverse complement strand
GGTGATGACATCCCCGAGCCCTTCTCCTTCCGCACCGTTGCGCCGGTGAACAACTCCGCCGTCTGTCACCTGACCTACACCAACGAGCGCACCCACGAGATCATCCGCGCCAATTTCCATCGCAGCCCCATCTTCGACGGCACGATCTCCGGCGTGGGTCCCCGCTACTGCCCCAGCATCGAGACAAAAGTCGACCGTTTCTCCGAAAAGCCCCGCCACCAGCTGTTCATCGAGCCCTGCGGACTGGACACCGAGGAGCTGTATATCCAAGGCTTTTCCTCGAGCCTTCCCGAGGACGTGCAGCTTGATATGATGCACACCATCCCCGGTCTTGAGAACGCGGAAATGATGCGCCCGGCATACGCCATCGAGTACGAATGCATCGACCCTACCTATCTGCTCCCCACGTTGGAAACCAAGCTGATCGCCGGTCTCTACGGCGCAGGTCAGTTCAACGGCAGCTCCGGCTACGAGGAGGCTGCTGTGCAGGGTCTGATCGCCGGCATCAACGCCGCCCTGAAAATTCAGGGGAAAGACCCCTTCATCTTAACCCGGGAGACCAGCTACATTGGAACGCTTATCGACGATCTGGTCACCAAGGGCACGGAAGAACCCTACCGCATCATGACCAGCCGCTCCGAGTACCGGCTTCTGCACCGGCAGGACAATGCCGACCAACGCCTGACCCATTTGGGTGCAGCCATCGGTCTTGTGCCGCCGGAACGGCTGCAGCAGGTGGAGGAAAAGTACGCCGCTGTCCACCGGGAAGTCCGCCGTCTGGAATCCAACGGCATCCCCGCAAGCGATGCGCTGAACGCCATGCTCACCGCAAAGGACACCGCCCCCGTGGCAAACTCCGCCCGTCTTGCTGACCTTTTGCGCCGTCCTCAGATCACCTATGCCGACCTTGCTCCCTTCGACGCAGGTCGCCCGGCACTTTCCGAAGCCATCACCGCAGAGGTGGAAATTCAGATCAAATACGCAGGTTATCTCCAGCGCCAGCAGCGTCAGGTAGAGGAATTCCGCAAGGAAGAATCCCGCCTGCTCCCTGCCGACATCGACTATGAATCCATCACGGGACTGCGTTTGGAGGCTCGTCAGAAGCTTTCCCAGATCCGTCCCCTCTCCCTCGGTCAGGCGGGACGTATCTCCGGCGTCAGCCCCTCGGACGTCGCCGTGCTGCTCATCTACCTCGACCAGCATAAATAATTTTTCCAACAATTCGCAAACACAGTAGGGCGGGTGCTTGCCCCCGCCACTACAACACTGAGACGTGATTGTGGCGGCACCAAGGGGCCGCCCTACGATACGATCGAATATAGGGGCGTGCATTGTACATCCGAAACGAAACGTTGAAGACCCCAACCCTATGATACTTAAAACCGCGGTACTCTTCCCGAGTACCGCGGTTTGTTTATCCGTTGTTCTTGATGATCGCCACGCCCACCACCTGCGGCGGCAGGGAGCAGGTCATCTTGCCGTCAAAGGAGACAGTCAGCAAATCGCCCACAGCAAAATCAGGACAGTCCGGCGTATTGATGTGAACAACCACCTGCTGTCCCACCGCCAGATTCCCGTCGCCCACATCCGTCACCTCTGCGAGGAAGCTTCCGTCAAATTTCTCCAGCACCTTGCCGGTAAAATAGGGACTGGGAATGTTCAATACAGGCTGCGTCGTTTCAGTGGGATCACTTTCCGGCGTCTGCGCCACCAGCCCCCTGCAGCCGCCCAGCGCCAAAATACAAACCACGCACAGCAAAATCGATACCAGTTTTTTCACCGTCATTCCTTCTCTCTTTTCTTGATCGCGTGTCCTACAATGAAATACGCAGCTGTCGTGATCGCGACTGTGATCGCCGTCAAAATCACGGTGATCAGACTCCCGGTATACCACGGAGCAGACCATGTTGCATACATAAGAGGATGCTGCACATAGTCGATATAATTCACAAGCACCCGTCCTGCGCAAAAACCCAGCTGTACAAAAATGAATACCCTTAAAAATACATGCAGTTTTTTCATCATCTGTCCCCCTTTGCGCTATTTTCTTCATTATAGCTCCAAATATCCCAAAATGCAACAAGGTCCGCTCACAGAGCGGACCTTTGCTGTTATTTGAAGTATTTGACTGCCGAAGCAAACAGCTTCATGTCGTACTCGCCGGGAACGTTGCGATAAAGTCCATCCGCAAAACGCTCACTGTGACCCATCTTGCCAAGGACACGTCCGTCAGGCGAGGTGATGCCCTCGATGGCGAACAGAGAGCCGTTGGGGTTGAACGCCGTGTCCATCGTCGGCACGCCGTCAAGATCCACATACTGTGTCGCGATCTGACCGTTCGCCGCCAGCTGCAGTGCAAGCTCCTCGCTTGCATAGAAGCGACCCTCGCCGTGAGAGATCGGCACGGTGTAGATCTCACCGACCTCCGTTCCCGCCAGCCACGGACTCTTGTTGGTGCAAACCCGGGTGCGCACCAGCTTGGACTGGTGACGGGCGATGGTGTTGTAGGTCAGAGTGGGGCAGGCATCGTCGGTGTCCACGATCCTGCCAAAAGGCACAAGACCCAGCTTGATCAGTGCTTGGAAGCCGTTGCAGATACCCAGCATCAAGCCATCCCGGTCATCCAGAAGCTTTGATACCTGCTCCTTGATGGCAGGATTGCGGAAAAACGCCGTGATAAATTTCGCACTTCCATCCGGCTCATCGCCGCCGGAGAAGCCGCCGGGGATGAAAATCATCTGGCTTCCCCCGATCTTTGCCGCAAACTGCTCCACGCTGCGGGTCACATCGTCAGCACTCAGATTGCGCACCACGAAGATCTCCGGCTCAGCACCCGCTACCGTCATGGCGCGGGCGGAGTCATATTCACAGTTCGTGCCGGGGAAAACGGGGATCAAAACCTTGGGCTTCGCCACCTTCACGGCAGGCGCAGCGGTGCAGCCGCCATTGTAGCCGAATACCGGCAGCTCTGCTTCCCTTTCCTTGACCTTGGTGGGATAGACATTCTCGAGAACCGCTTCATTCAGTGCCAGCAGCTCCGAAATCTCAGCCTTGTCCTCACCCAAAACGATGGCTGCTTCTTCCGTAGTCACGCCCAGCTTCATCACGCCGGGCAGCTCCACATCCTCGGTAAGCTCTGCCACAAGGAAGCCCCACAGTCCCAGATGCCAGTTTTCATCCACCGGCGCAGACGCGCAGAAGCCGATGTTGTTACCGAAGGACATCTTCATCACCGCTTCGCCGATGCCGTACTCCACCGCCCAAGCCGCCTTGACCTTGCCCTTTTTATGCAGCTTGTGGAAATTCTCCCAAGTTGCCTTCAGGCTTTCCGCGGACTCATCGGCAGCACCGAACAGATAAACGGGATGACCCGCTTCCTTAAATTCCGGGGTCAGCACTTCGTGCTTATCGATGGGCGCAATAGCAAAGGAGATCAGCGTGGGCGGTACGTCGTGATCCAGGAACGAGCCGGACATGGAGTCCTTGCCGCCGATGGCAGCAGCACCCAGCTCCAGCTGCGCATCCAGCGCGCCCAGCAGTGCCCCGAAGGGCTTGCCCCAGCGCAGCGGCTCATTTCTGAGCTTCTCAAAAAACTCCTGCAGGGAAAGATAAACCTTTTTATAGTCAGCGCCCGCCGCCACCAGCTTGGCTACGCTGCTGTAGATCGCCGCATGCGCGCCGGTGTAGGGATCGATGCACATGTGATCAGGATCCATACCCCAGCTGAAAACACTCGCCTGATCGGTCACCTGACCGGGAAGCATGGGCAGCGTTGCCGCCATCACCTGAGCAGGGGTGCGCTGCGTCTTGCCGCCGAAGGGCATCAGCACAGAGCCGGTGCCGATAGAACCGTCAAAACGCTCCACCAAGCCTCTGCGGCTGGCTGTTTTCAGATCGGCAGCCATCTCGCGAAGAGAACCGTACAGGCTCTTGCTCAGTGCCGACAGATCCTTCGCATCCACCTGCACGTTTGCGTGCTTGCTTGCACCGTTGGTGTCGAGGAACGCCCGGGAAAGGCTTGCGATCTCCACGCCCTTCCAGACCATGACCATCCGCGGCTCTTCGGTGACCACAGCCACCCGATAAGCTTCGAGGTTTTCCGCGCTTGCGTAGGCGATAAAGACATCGGCATCCTCAGCCGCAACCACCACCGCCATGCGCTCCTGGGACTCGGAAATTGCAATTTCCGTGCCGTCCAGACCCTCATACTTCTTGCGAACAGCGTCCAGATCGATCCGCAGACCGTCCGCCAGCTCACCGATGGCAACAGAAACACCGCCTGCGCCGAAGTCGTTGCAGCGCTTAATAAGACGGGTGACCTTGGGATCGCGGAACAAACGCTGGATCTTGCGTTCCTCGGGGGCATTGCCCTTCTGCACCTCGGATGCCATGGTGGTCAGGGATTTCATGTTGTGGCTCTTGCTGGAGCCGGTTGCACCGCCAATGCCGTCACGACCGGTGCGGCCACCCAGCAGCACGATGATATCACCGGGCGCAGGACGCTCCCGGCGCACATTGTAAGCGGGGGCAGCACCAACCACCGCACCGCATTCCAGACGCTTTGCCACAAAGCCGTCGTGGTAAATTTCCGCAACATGACCGGTTGCAAGACCGATCTGATTGCCGTAAGAGGAATAACCCGCCGCAGCCGTCTGACAGAGCTTTCTCTGGGGCAGCTTGCCGGAGAGCGTCTGGCTCAGGGATCTTCTGGGATCGGCAGCGCCGGTCACACGCATCGCCTGATGCACATAGGCGCGACCGCTGAGGGGGTCACGGATGCAGCCGCCGATGCAGGTCGCCGCGCCGCCGAAGGGTTCAATTTCCGTGGGGTGGTTGTGGGTCTCATTCTTAAACATCAGAAGCCAATCCTGATCCTCGCCGTTGACCTTGGCGGTCAGACGGATGGAACAGGCATTGATCTCCTCACTCTCGTCCAGCTCCGGCAGCAACCCCCGCTTTTTCAGGGTCTTTGCGCCGATGGTGGCAATGTCCATCAGCGTCTGAGGACGCTTCGCCGCCTTTTCCTCGCCGTAAACCTCGATGCGGGCATCGAGATACCGCTGATACGCCGCGGCAACTGCCGGATCGTCGATCTTTACATCATCCAAAATGGTGGAAAACGTGGTGTGCCGGCAATGGTCAGACCAGTAGGTGTCCACCACGCGAATTTCCGTGATCGTTGGATCCCGATGCTCTTCCTTTGCAAAATAAGCTTGCAGGAACTTCAGGTCATCCAGATCCATGGCAAGTCCCAACCGCTCCAGCAGTGCCGCCAGCGCGCTTTCATCCATGGCGATAAAGCCGTCCACCGTCGCAACACGCTCCGGCACAGCATACTCCGCCGCCAGCGTTTCGGGCATCTCAAGGGATGCCTCACGGCACTCGACCGGGTTGATGACATGCTTTTTAATGGCAGCGACGTCATCCGCGCTGAGATTCCCTTCCAGCACATAGACCTTCGCAGAGCGAACTGTGGGACGCTCGCACTGACCCAAAATCTGAATGCACTGCGCCGCAGAATCCGCCCGCTGATCAAACTGACCGGGCAGCGGCTCGACGGCAAACACGACCTTGCCCGTCGGCACATCGAAGCGCACATCGTCCACCTGCGGCTCCGAAAAAACGGTGTTGACCGCATAGTCAAACAGCGTCTTTTCGAGATTTTCCGCATCATATCGGTTCAGCACACGTACGGACGTCAGACCCTTGATCTGCAGAAATTCCTGCACTTCCTTCGCAAGTCCCGTCGCTTCATGGGTCTGCCCCGGCTTTTTCTCTACATATACACGATATACCATAGGGGATACCTCCTGATAATCTTGCTTTCTCAATTCCAAATTATAAGTTACAAATTACAAACTGAGAAACTCCTGCCATTGTGAATTTGTAATTTGTAATTGTGAATTACTTCTTTGCCTGCAAAGCCCTCTGACCAATATCGCTGCGGCAGTAAGCGTTTCCGAACTTCACGCCGGCGCTCAGGCGATAAGCAGCGGTGATCGCTTCTTCCAAAGAGCCACGCACCGCCGTCGTGCCGGTGACACGTCCGCCGGAGGTGAACAGCTTGCCATCTTCCAGCTTCGCACCGGCAACAAAGGTCGCTCTTTCGGCACGTTCGGACAAGGTCAGCCGGTAGCCCTTTTTGTAGCTTTCCGGGTAACCCTTGGATGCCTTGATCACACAGCAGGCATGCTTTTTGGAAAAACGCACAGGCGTTTTCGCCAGCGTTCCGTTTGTGCAAGCCAGCATCACCGTCAGCAGATCGCTTTTCAGCAGCGGCAGCACCACCTGCGTCTCAGGATCGCCGAAGCGGCAGTTGTATTCGATCACCTTCGGACCGTTGGGAGTCAGCATCAAGCCGAAATACAGACAGCCCTTAAAGGTGCGCTTTTCTTTTTTCATGGCGCGGATCGTGGGCAGGAAAATCTCTTTCATGCACTGCTTCGCGATCTCATCTGTGTAATAAGGGTTGGGTGCGATCGTACCCATGCCGCCGGTGTTCAGACCCGTGTCGGTGTCACCGGCGCGCTTGTGGTCCATGCTGGACACCATGGGGCGGACAACCTTGCCGTCGGTGAATGCCAGCACGGAAACCTCCGGACCGGTCAAAAATTCTTCGATGACCACCGTAGAGCCGGAAGCGCCGAACTTGGCGTTTGCCATCATGTCGGTGACCGCCTGCTTGGCTTCTTCACGGGTCTGGGCGATGATCACACCCTTGCCCAGCGCCAACCCGTCCGCCTTGACGACGGTGGGGATCGGTGCGGTTTCCAAATACGCGAGCGCCTTGTCAAGCTCCGTAAAAATCTCGTAAGCCGCCGTCGGGATGCCGTACTTTTTCATCAAATTCTTGGAAAATGCCTTGCTTCCCTCGATGATCGCCGCATTTGCCCGGGGACCGAAGCAGGGAATGCCCTTTTCCTCCAGCGCATCCACACAGCCCAGTACCAGAGGATCATCCGGGGCGACCACAGCATAATCCATTTTCTTTTCCACAGCAAACGCCACGATCTTTTCGATCTCCGTAGCGCCGATGGGTACACAAACCGCATCCGCGGCGATGCCGCCGTTTCCGGGCAGCGCGTAGATCACTTCAACGTCGGGATTTTTCTTCAACGAGCGGATAATGGCGTGTTCACGTCCGCCACCGCCAACAACGAGGATCTTCATAAGGACCTCCTAAATAGTAATTGTAGGGCGGGTGCTTGCTCCCGCCGCTACGATATGCGATAGGGATACCCGTCCCCGGGTGTCCCTACATTCATCTTATTGGACATCGTAGGGCAGTCCCTTGGTGCCGCCATTACAATACCGATCGTTTCATGGCGGGAGCAAGCACCCGCCCTACGCTCAGTTTAGTGGTGGAAAAGACGCATGCCCGTAAACGCCATGACGATGCCGTGCTTGTCGCACTCCTCGATGACGAGGTCGTCACGGATCGAACCGCCCGGTTCTGCGATGTACTTCACGCCGGAAGCAACAGCGCGCTTGATGTTGTCGGAGAAGGGGAAGAACGCATCAGAGCCCAGCGCCACATTCTGACGGGTGGACAGCCAAGCCTTCTTGTCCTCAGCGGTCAGCGGCTCGGGACGCTCGGTGAAATAATTCTGCCAGATGCCCTCAGCGCAGACATCCTCTTCGTTGCCGTTGATGTAGCCGTCGATCACGTTGTCCCGGTTGCCGCGCCCCAGATCCTCAGGGAATTTCAGCCCCAGCGTCTTGGGATGCTGACGCAAGAACCAAGTATCTGCCTTGCCGCCGGCAAGACGGGTGCAGTGGATGCGGCTCTGCTGACCGGCACCGACACCGATCGCCTGTCCGTCATAGGCAAAGCAGACGGAATTGGACTGGGTGTACTTCAGGGTGATCAGGGAAACGATCAGATCGATGGCAGCATCCTCCGCCAGCTCCTTGTTCGCCGTCACGATGTTGGAAAGCAGCTCCTTGCCGATCTTGAAATTGTTGCGACCCTGCTCAAAGGTGATGCCGAAGACCTGCTTGCGCTCCTGCGCATCGGGAACATAATTGGGGTCGATCTTTACGATATTGTAGCTGCCCTTACGCTTGCTTTTCAGGATCACCAGTGCCTCGTCCGTATAGCCGGGTGCGATCACGCCGTCAGAAACCTCAGGAGCGATCAGCGATGCAGTCATGGCATCGCAAACATCAGACAGAGCAACCCAGTCACCAAAGCTGCACATGCGGTCTGTTCCACGGGCGCGGGCATAGGCACAAGCCAGCGGATTTTCATCAAGACCCTCAACGTGGTCGACAAAGCATGCCTTCTTCAAATCGGCAGGCAGCGGCTTGCCCACCGCGGCAGAGGTGGGAGAAACGTGCTTAAAAGAAGTAGCGCATGCCATGCCGGTGGCTTCCTTCAGCTCCTTGACCAGCTGCCAGGAGTTCAGCGCATCCATAAAATTGATGTAGCCGGGGCGACCGTTCAAAATTTCAAAGGGCAGCTCGCTGCCGTCGTGCATATACACGGAAGCAGGCTTCTGATTGGGATTGCAGCCATACTTCAGTTCAAAATTTTTCATTTCTCTTCCCTCCGATTATTCGTGCTTATTGATGATCTTCTGCTCGTACGCGCCGGTTTCGATGTCGGTGTAGCGCACAAACAGTGAGATCTTGTTGTTTTCATCCAGATTGTTCCACAGCTGCTCGGCGAAATCCTCCAGCTTTGCGGGAATTTCCACCCGCTCCGGCTCCCCTTGGAAGGTGGGGATCACGGGATTTCCGTCGCAGACATAGGTGTGCAGGAAGTGACCGAGACCCGCCGTTGCCGGATACTCCCAGAAAAATCTTGCACAAGCCTTCCCCTCGGGATCAGCTGCCTTCAGAATGGACAGCTTGTAGCTGCCATCCCCTGCCTGAATGCCGGAAATGCGGGGTGTCCAGTTGGGAGCGTCGTCCTCAAACTGACGGGTACGCAGCGCAGCCTCCCAGCTTTCACCCCGGGCAGCGAACTCCCAAATGGTGTCTGTCTGATCACCGTTGGTGACGATCAAGCCCTTGCCCAGCGCACGGACAGGGTGATAAATGATCAGATGGGGATCCTTCATCAGTGCCGGGTCATGGGCTTCCGTGCGGATGCCGTCCGACTCAACGCAGAACACCCGGTTACGGGAGTTGACGGAGCGACCCATGATAAAATAAGCGGCAACTGCCTTTTTTCCATCGGGCGTAACGCCGAGGACGATGCCGCGACCGGGATAGGTATTGCCAGCCAGCTTTTCGCCCATATTGCCGATTTCGTAAACGTTCATTGGTATATCCTCCATTACATTTCCTTGCAAACCTTCTCCACAGCTTGGGGAAGCAAAATCCATTCCGCCTGCTCCAACACTCTGCGCTGCAGAATTTCAGGGGTATCGCCTTCTTCAATGTATACCGCCTTCTGCGCGATGATCTCCCCGCCATCGGGGATCTCATTTACAAAATGCACCGTCGCGCCGGTGACTTTGACGCCGTAACGCAGCGCTTCCTCATGTACCCGCAAGCCATAAAAGCCCTCGCCGCAGAAGCTGGGGATCAGGCTGGGGTGCACATTCAGGATGCGCTTGGGATAGTGGGAAGTAAACCGCTCTGTCAGGATCGTCATAAAGCCAGCCAGCACGATCACATCGATACCGCCCTCATCCAGCAGCTCCATCAGCTTTTTTTCGAAAGCTTCCTGAGAGCCGCACTCTTTTTTCAGTACCACCGCCGTATCAATGCCGGCATTTTTCGCCCGCTGAAGCGCATAGGCGTTTGCATTGTTGCTGACCACCAACGTGATCTTGCCTGACGTCAGCACAGTTCCTTGGGCATTGATCAGCGCCTGCAGATTTGTGCCGCCGCCGGAAACCAAAACCGCGATCCGTTTCATGCGAGGATCACCTTTTCCTCACCCTTGACGATGGTGCCGATCACATAGGCATCCTCGCCGTTCGCCTTCAGAATTTCAAGGGCGGTATCCACCTCAGCCGCCGGAACGACGATGCTCATACCAACACCCATGTTGTAGGTGTTGAACATGTCACGCTCGGGAATGTTGCCCCATGCGGCGATCATATCGAAGACCGGCAGCACCTTGACGGCAGCCTTGTCGATCTTTGCGCACAGACCGTCGGGAATGGAACGGGGAATGTTTTCATAGAAACCGCCGCCGGTGATGTGGGAAATACCCTTCACCTTCACCTTTTCCAGTAGCGCCAGCACGCTCTTGACATAGATGCGTGTGGGCGTCAGCAATGCCTCTGCAATGGTCTTGCCGCCCAGTTCCTCACGGGCAACGTACAGCTGGGGATTGTTGTTGTCAATGTCAAACACCTTGCGGCAGAGGCTGAAGCCGTTGGAGTGAATGCCGGTGGATGCCAGCGCGATCACCACATCCCCCTCCGCCATGGCGGTGTTGTCCAAAATTTTCTTTTTATCCACGATGCCCACCGCAAAACCGGCAAGATCGTAATCCTCCGCAGGCATCAAGCCGGGATGCTCCGCGGTCTCACCGCCGATCAGCGCCGCGCCGGATTGGACACAGCCCTCCGCCACACCGCCGACGATGGCAGCGATCTTCTCCGGCACATTCTTGCCGCAGGCGATATAGTCGAGGAAGAACAGGAAGTCGGAGGCCAAGCGGTCTTAGGAAGACAATTTCATCACACAACT
>JAZNNV010000214.1:0-2459 GCA_045580465.1 Faecousia sp. | reverse complement strand
GCAACGAACCCGTAGGCAACTGGGCCGGCGTCACCGTTGAGAAGAAAGAGCATCCCATCAAAAAGAGCTTCTGCAATGGCATGAGCGATCTGGTTGCGGTCGACCTTCCCGGCGCATACTCCATGTCTCCCTTCACTTCCGAAGAGAGCATCACCAGCAGCTATGTCAAAAATGAGCATCCGGATGTGATCATCAACATCGTTGATGCAACCAACCTGAGCCGCAGCCTGTTCTTTACCACTCAGCTGCTTGAGCTGGGCGTTCCTGTTGTCGTCGCACTGAACAAGGCGGACATCAACAAGAAGAAGGATACCAAGATCGATGTTGCGGCGCTGTCTGCACAGCTGGGCTGCCCGGTCGTTGAGACGGTCTCTACCAATGCGGATGGCCTGAGCGAGGTGATCAAAACTGCTGTTGCGCAGCAGGGCAAGACTCAGAAGGCTCCTTATGTGCAGGGCGACATCGACCTGACCAGCAAGGCTGCCGTTGAAGCGGCGGACAGAAAGCGCTTCGAGTTCGTCAACAAGATCGTTGCAAAGGTTGAAAAGCGCAGGATTCTGACCAAGGACAAGAACTATCAGGATAAGATTGACGCTGTTCTGACCAATCCCATCGCGGGCATCCTGATCTTCGCCGTTGTCATGTTCCTCGTGTTCGACATTTCTCAGTCCACCTTCGGTCCGTGGCTGGCAGATACGCTGGTTGCATGGATTGAAGCCTTCCAGAGCTGGGTCGGCGGTCTGCTGGCGAATGTCAATCCGCTGCTGTATGCTCTGCTGGTTGACGGTATTATCGGCGGCGTCGGCGCTGTCGTCGGATTCCTGCCCCTCGTCATGGTCATGTACTTCCTGATCGCGCTGCTGGAGGACTGCGGCTACATGGCCCGCGTTTCCGTCGTGCTCGATCCCTTCTTCAAGAAGGTCGGCTTGTCCGGCAAGTCCGTCATCCCGTTCGTCATCGGCACCGGCTGCGCCATCCCCGGCGTTATGGCATGCCGCACCATCCGCAACGAGCGGGAGCGTCGCGCTACCGCAATGCTGACCCCCTTCATGCCCTGCGGCGCAAAGCTCCCTGTCATTGCGCTGTTTGCAGGCGCGTTCTTTGACAATGCGGATTGGGTGGGTACGCTGATGTATTTCGTCGGCATTTTCCTGATCCTCATCGGTGCGCTGCTGGTGAACAAGATCGCCGGTCACAAGAACCGCAAGTCCTTCTTCATCATTGAGCTGCCTGAGTATAAGCTGCCCTCTGTCAAGCGCGCATTCGTTTCCATGTGCAGCCGCGCCTGGGCGTACATCGTCAAGGCAGGTACGGTCATTCTGGTCTGCATCACTGTGGTGCAGATCATGCAGACCTTCACATGGAGCTTCCAGGAGGCGGAAGCCGCTTCTGAATCTATCCTCGCAACCATTGCAAATCCCATTGCGTATCTGCTGGTACCCATCGTAGGTGTCGTATCGTGGCAGATGGCTGCGGCGGCTGTCACCGGCTTCATCGCCAAGGAAAATGTGGTGGGCACGCTGGCAGTCTGTTTTGTGGGTCTTGAGAACCTGATCGACACCGAAGAGCTGGCGCTGATGGAAGGTGCAGGCGCGGAGGTGGCAGGTGTCATGGCGATCACCAAGGTCGCTGCCCTTGCATACCTGATGTTCAATCTGTTCACACCGCCCTGCTTCGCGGCGTTGGGCGCCATGAACAGCGAGATCAAGGATCGCAAGTGGTTCTGGGGCGGCATCGGCCTGCAGTTTGCCACCGGCTATGTGGTCGCGTATCTGGTGTACACCATTGGCACGCTGATCACCGCTCCCGCTTCCTTGAACATCGATGCTGCTCTTTGCGGTCTGGCGGTGGTGATCGCCATCGGCATCGTGATCGGTACGCTGATCGGCAGGACAAACAAAAAGCTCAGCGCTGAATATGCCCTGAGCGGAAAGTGATCGTTATGAATGCAGTGGATTATCTCGTGATCGCGGTGGTCGCCGTCATCGTCGGCTTGGGGATCTGGTTCATTTACAGATCCAAGAAAAAGGGCGTCAAGTGCATCGGCTGCCCCGATGGCGCTACCTGCTCCGGCAAATGCTCTTCCTGCAGCAGTCAATGCAGCTGCGACAGGCATCAATAAGCAAAAGCCACCCCAACGGGGTGGCTTTTCTTTTGGAGCAGGGTACGGGAATCGATTTGCATTTTCGCTGATGGCGAAAATAAAGGTTGCGCGGCTTCAAGCAGCCGCGCGCAACAGTCCCCCGGACTGTTGCATTTGGATCGGTTCGATTCCCGTTTGCATTCTGTACTAACAAAAGAGCCACCCCGATGGGGTTGCTTTTCTGCTGGAGCAGGGTACGGGAATCGAACCCGCCCTTATGGCTTGGGAAGCGATCGTTCTACCAATAAACTAACCCTGCATGTGGATGTATTATAACAGAGGTTGCCGGAAAATTCAACCACTTTTTGTCGATGGC
>JAZNNV010000213.1:0-7980 GCA_045580465.1 Faecousia sp. | reverse complement strand
AAGGGCAGGTACTACGACCTGTACACCCTGCAGTATACCAAGCAGCAGCTGCAAAACAGCTAAGAAAAGAACCCATTTGCCAAAGCAAATGGGTTCTTTTTTGTTTTCGGATAGGGATTACTTGCGCAGCTCGCCCAGCAGCGCCTTGCCGCCGGCAATGATCCGCTCTGCCACGCCGGCCTTGTAACGGGAGGAGCGGGCTTCATAGCCGCCCTCGTCGTAAGCTTCCTTCATAGGGAAGTAGCCGTCGGAGCCGTTGGTCAGACACATGGGCAGAACCATAGTCCAGCCCTCTGCCAGCTTCAGACCGCGGCCAATGCCGGTAAACGGCTCGCCGGGGATGGCGACAAATGCTACATTACCCAGTGCCAGAGCGCCGATGCCCATGTCAAAGCTCTCAGGACCGTTCTGCAGCTTGACCATACGGGCAGCTTCTGCGACGACGGTGGTCAGCTCCATTGCCTCGAAAGGAATCAGGTCATCGCGGCCTTCCTCATGCAGGCGGTTGTACTCGATTGCCAACGGCAGCTGCTCGGGGGTGGGCATGTTGGAGGGCATTTTTGCCATGGTCTGGATGTAACGCAGGGAGTCCACATCCACATAGTTGACCTTGTCGAAGACCTGCAGAACAGCACCGGCAACAACGTTACCGATGTGGCGGGCGTGACCGTAGCCGCGGGCTACATCGTCAAAGTCGTTGAACATGTCGTTGAAATCGCCGTCGGTTGCCTTAACATCAACGTGGTTGACGTCGCCCTGAGCGCCATTGAAGAAGACACACTTCACATTGTCAAGAGACTTCTCAACACGGCGGCGCAGGAAGCCGGGCCAGTCGCAGGAGATCAGGTTGCCGCCCACAACGTCGGGGTGGTTGCCGAAGTTGACGAGGACGACGGTGTCCTTTTCGCGGTCGAAGCGCAGAACGTTGACGCGCTCGTCCACATCGCCGATGGGGTGCAGGATGTCGGGGTTGCCCACACCGGGATTGGTGCGGATCTTGCCGTCGACCATGCGGAAGCGGCGGACAAAAGCGACGTTCGGTGCAGAACCCACTTTCCAGCCCATCTTGGCAGGCTGCAGATCTGCCAGCGCAAAGGAAGCTGCGTCTGCCAGACGGCGCTTGAGAAGATTGAAGTACTCCGTCAGCAGCTCGACACTGCAGCTGATCACGTGGGGATCATCCACATCGCAGCGGACATGGGGCGAGGTGTGGCTGTGGGTGGAGTGAATGAAAATGGCATCATAGGGCAAACCGGTTGTTTCTGCAACAAACCGGCGCAGAACGCCGCACTCATTGGTGCCGATGCCGCAGGCATCGACAGACAGAAGAACGACCTTGGTCTCGTCGACCTGCAGGGCAAGAGCGTTGACCTCCAGCGGATCAAGAACGCCTTCCATATTACGGATTTTGTAATAACCGGCGATGGAAATGCCGAGAGAAGGGGTCGCATCCACACGGGCAAAACCGACCTGTAATTTGTTCATTGGAATTTCCTCCTTTTTCACAAAGGCGCACTTTGTGAGATTTTACTATATTATAAGAAATTCCCCTTTGGATGTCAATTGCAGCAGCGCAAATTTTGCGTTTTAGACAAATTTGAACCGCATTTATAGTGATTTTGCTGATGCTGATTCTGAAAAATTTTCTTGAAAGAAAATATTATTTGTGTTATGATAAATAAAAAATTCCGGGAGGAAAGAATATGAAAAAAGAAAGTCTTCAGGCGATCTATGACGCCTACGAAATCGAGCAGGAATGCATCCGCCAGATGAAGGATTTTATCAGCGAGGATGCCTTCTCCAAGGCGGTGGAGCTGCTTGCCAGCGCGCCCCGCATCGGCACCTGCGGCTGCGGTCACTCCGGCATCATCTGCCAGCATATGGCACATCTCATGTGCTGCATCGAGCGACCCGCCCGCTTTGTCAGCCCCGCCGAGGCAGTCCACGGCGCAACCGGCTTTTTGCAGGCGGGGGATGTGATGATCTTTGCGTCCCGAGGCGGCAAGACTAAGGAGCTGCTGCCCATCGTTGACATCTGCAAGGCGAAAAATGTCTCCATCATCACCGTGACGGAAAATCTGGAATCCCCCTTGGCACTGGCTGCTGACGTGGTGCTGAAGCAGCACGTCAACCGGGAGACCGACAAGTGGAATGCCCAGGGCACCACCTCGACCACCTCACTTTGCATGATCTTCCATGCGTTGCAGGCAGCCCTCATTGAGGAGACAGGCTATCAGGCGGAGCAGTTTGCGCTGATCCATCCCGGCGGAGCTGTGGGCGAGCGCCTGAACAAGAAGCCAATGTAACCAAAGGAGACGATGCTCCTATGAAAATTACGATCCTCGGCTCGGGACACGGTGTTCCTGAAGCCCATAAGCAGTGTACATCAATTCTTTTTGAGGTTAATGATCGTCATTATTTCATCGATGCCGGCTGTGATATCAGTATGGAGCTTGCAAACAAACGCATCCATCCGAATGACGTTAAGGCAATCTTTATCACCCATCCCCATACCGATCACATCAACGGACTTTATTCGTTCCTCAGTCTGCTGGGATGGTGCTACACGGAATCAAATCCCGAGATGTACGTACCGAACGAAAAATGCGCAATACTTGTTCATCAGTATCTCGAAGCATTCGGTTGGAAGCTCCGCCCGGAGCAGAAGCTCGCGCTCGTCCGTGAGGGCGTTATTTTCGATGACGGAAGCTTCAGGGTTACGGCATTTGCAACGCAGCACTGCCCCGATTCCCATGCATTTTTAATTGAGGCTGAAGGCAACCGCGTGCTGTGTTCCGGTGATCTTTGCCATCCCGCAATCGATTTCCCGCCGGTTGACGATCTCGACGTGGCGATTCTTGAGGGGGCACATTTTAACGTTACCGAGTATGCTGGCATTTTGAAGAACAGATCCGTCAAGTCGGTCTACATCAACCACTACGGAAACTACATCGGACGCATCAACGGTGCCAATTTCATCACCCTCCGGGACGAAATTGCACCCGTTCCTGCCGAGCTGACCACCGACGGCATGGAAATATCGCTGTAAAACCCATTGATAATATTTGAATCTCTTTACCGGAAACGAGGTGCAACCATGGCAACCGGAAAACTGAAAATCGACATCCGCCGGCAGACCATCATGGAGCAGCTGAACCGTGAGGGCATGGTGCTTGTATCCCAGCTGAGTGAAAAGCTGGGTACTACGCCGGCGACGATCCGCAACGATCTTGATATGCTGGCTTCCGAAGGACAGCTGGAGCGCATTCAGGGCGGTGCCATCCGCAAAACCCAGGTGGCGGAGGGGTGGAACGGCAGCGTCGTTCCGGCACAGCAGAGCAAGCGCGTCATCGCGGAGGCAGTGCTGTCCTACATCCACAACGGCGATACGCTGTTCATCAACTCCGGCATGACCACCATGGCGGTGGCGGAGGTGCTGTGCCTTCGGAAAAAGCTGAATATTGTCACCAATTCCCTGATGGTGGCGAATTATCTTGCCCATCAGGCGGATATCCGTTTGATCCTGCTGGGCGGTGAATTAAATGCCAACTACGGCTTCACCTACGGCGGCGATGCGCTGGAGCAGCTCAGCCGCTATCAGCCCCAATGGAGCATTCTTTCTGTGGACGGTGTGCATCCTGAGCATGGCATCACCACCTATCATGCGGACGAGGCCATGATCGACCGCACCATGATCGCCCGGGCACAGAAAACGATCATCGTTGCCGACCACCGCAAGATCGGTCGCGTGGGCTTTTCCCACATCTGCGGTGTGGACAAAAACCAGCTGCTGATCACCGACAGCGGCTGTGATGACGTGGTCATCGAGCAGCTTCGTGAGCGCGGCTCGGAGGTCCATGTGGCGCAGCTTTGAGAAGCGCAAATCCCCGGCAGAAATGCCGGGGATTATTTTGTAAATTTTTCTGAAAAGGCTTGCACTTTCCGGCAGATGGACTATAATAATCATGCACATCGAAAGGGGGAGATGCAGATGAAACGCAAATACAGTATGCTGCAGGGTCCTTTGCTGCCAAGCATCATTTCCTATACGATCCCGATCATTCTGACCAGTATTCTGCAGCTGCTTTTTAACGCTGCGGACCTGATCGTTGTGGGTCAGCATTGCGGCAGTATTTCCGTTGCTGCTGTGGGTGCTACCGGCTCGCTGACAAGCCTGCTGGTGAATTTTTTTGTGGGCTTCTCTGTAGGTGCAGGCGCGACCATGGCAAACGCCATTGGCAGCCGTGACGACAAAACTGCCCACCGCATCGTCCACACGGCGATCCCCACAGCACTGGTCTGCGGCGGGGTTCTGACGGTCGTCGGTGTCTGCTTTTCCGAAACCTTTTTGATATGGATGGGTACGCCGGAAAATGTTTTGCCGCTGTCTGCCGTTTATATGAAGATCTATTTTGGCGGCATTCTTTTTACCATGGTCTATAACTTCAGCGCCGCGATCCTGCGTGCGGCGGGCGATACAAAAAGTCCGCTGCTGTTTTTGAGTATTTCCGGTGTTGTGAACGTGCTTCTGAACCTGCTGTTTGTGAAGGTGTTCCACATGGACGTTGCCGGTGTTGCTTTGGCAACGACGATTTCTCAGGCGATTTCCGCAGCACTGACGGTCTTGGCGCTGACGCGCCGGATCGATGCCTGCAAGCTGCGTTTGCAGAAAATGCGCTTTTACGGACCGCAGCTGGCGAAGATCGTCAGTCAGGGGCTGCCGGCGGGTATTCAGTCGTCGCTGTTTTCCATTTCCAATACCATCATCCAGTCCTCGGTCAATTCCTTCGGCGATGTTTTAATGTCCGGCAATGCTGCCGCAGCTAACATTGAGGGGTTCGTCTATGTCAGCCAGAATGCATTTATGCAAACGGCGATCAATTTTACAGGTCAGAATGCCGGTGCGGGGCAGTATCCCAGAATTAAGAAGATCCTTTGGATGTGTCTTGTTTGCGTGGCAGTGGTTGGCTTTGCCGTTGGCGGCGGTGCCTATCTGTTGGGACCGCAGCTGCTGCCGATCTATGTTCCGGATTCGTCAGAAGCGATCAAATGGGGCATTATGCGAATGACATATATCTGCGTGCCTTATTTCCTGTGCGGAATGATGGAAGTGACCACCGGCGTACTGCGCGGCATGGGCGCATCGGTTGCTCCGATGGTCATTTCCATTCTGGGTGCCTGCGGATTGCGAGTTGCATGGATCTACACCGTTTTTCAGATCCCTGCCTATCACACCCCCGAAAGTCTGTACGTTTCCTATCCGATCTCGTGGATCGTTACTTTTTTGGCGCAGTTTGTGGTGTGCCTGATCGTATACCGCAGAAGACTGGCAGCCCACACACAAGCCCTTAAACTGGAGGATCAGCATTGAACAGAATTTTACTCATCATCCTGCGCAACTTAGGCAGGCTGCCGCGGCTTTACGCAAGGCTCTGCCATTATGCCAAGCATGCCGATCAGTATCCCGAGCAGGAACGTTTTGACCATATCCGACAAATTGCGCAGCAGGTTGTTTCCAAGGGAAATGTGGAGCTGAAGGTTACCGGCATGGAAAACCTTCCCGGGCAGGACGGCTTTATTTTCTATCCCAACCATCAGGGCATGTTTGATATTGTAGCGCTGCTGCAAGCCTGCCCCAGACCCTTTGGCGTGGTATTCAAGATCGAACTGCAGAACATCCCGGTTCTGAAGCAGTTTATTGCCTGCACCAAGTCCTTTGCCATGGATCGCGCAGATGTGCGCCAGTCCCTGACGGTGATCCAGAATGTAGCGAAAGAGGTGCAGTCGGGCAGAAACTACGTTATCTTCCCGGAAGGCACCAGAAGCAAAAAAGGCAACGAAATGGTGGAATTTCACGGTGGCAGCTTCCGTGCCGCGCTGAAAGCCAAGTGTCCCATCGTGCCGGTTGCGTTTATCGACAGCTTCAAGGTACTGGATCAGAAAGGCTCTGCGCCGGTGACGGTGCAGCTGCACTGTCTGAAACCGATCCCATATGAAGAATACGGACATCTGAAATCCGTCGAGGTGGCGGAGCTTGTCAAATCCCGCATCGCCGCCGCCATTGAAGAAAACCTCAAATGATAAAACACCCTGCTGCGGCAGGGTGTTTTTGCTGAATAAAACCTGCTTGGAATTGGCATCATAGATGGTGAAACTTTTAGGATGGAGGCGCGTCAGATGCAGAAAAAATGGAAGCAGGTACTCATCGGCTCCGGCATTGCCGCAGCGGCTTTGGCTGCCGTGACGGAAACGGCAAGGCAGGCGATGACGGGGTATTTTGTCAACGTGGCTCTTGACCGACAAGCGCCGCCGAGGCAGCTTGTGCCGGATCGGAGGCTTACCGGCAGTCGTGTGGAGGAAGCCCTGCTTCAAAAGGTGGAGCAGGCAGGTCAAGCCCTTGCCCGCAAGCCGTTGACCACGGTCGCCATCCACAGCCGTGACGGCGTGCGCCTTGTGGGTCATTGGATGAGCGTTCGCAATCCGAAACGGATCGTGATCGCCATGCACGGCTGGCGCTCCTCATGGTCTCATGATTTCGGCTTGATCGCGGATTTTCTGCAGGATAACGGGTGCAGCGTGCTTTTTGCGGAGCAGCGGGGGCAGGGGAGCAGCGGCGGCGAGCATATGGGCTTCGGCTTGACAGAGCGGTATGACTGCCTTGATTGGATCAAGTGGGCGAATGAGCGCACCGGCGGTAAGCTACCGATCTATCTGTGCGGCATTTCCATGGGCGCATCCACGGTACTGATGGCAACAGGGCTGCCGCTTCCCGAAAATGTGAGGGGCATCATCGCCGATTGCGGCTATACCGCGCCCACAGCCATCTGGAAGCATGTTGCCGAGCGGCATCTTCATATGTACTACCGCGCCTGCGGCGCGACGGCAAACCGTCTGGCGATGAAGAAGACCAGCGTGGATCCCAATGGGGCATCCTGCCCGGAAGCACTGCGAAATTGCCGCGTGCCGGTGCTGTTTGTCCACGGAACGGATGACCGCTTTGTGCCGGTGGAGATGACCTATGAAAATTACAAGGCGTGCGCCGCGCCCAAAAGGCTTTTCATTGTACCCGGTGCGGAGCATGGCATGAGCTATCCCACCGACCCACGGGGTTATGAAGCAGCGATCAAATCCTTCTGGCATGCATTTGACAAGGGGGATAACTCGTGATATGATTGCTCCAAAGGAGTGATCTGTATGGAACACGGACTGTTGGCTGCGGAGCTGTTTGTCAACGGCTACAACTGTGCGCAGGCGATTGCGGTGGCATTTTGCGATGTCACCGGCTTGAAGAAAGACGATGCCGCCAAAATGGCATCGTCCTTTGGCGGCGGTATGGGAAGAATGCGGGAGGTCTGCGGTGCAGTCAGCGGCATGCTGCTGGTAGCAGGCATTCTCTACGGCTACGACACACCGGGTGACGATGTGCAAAAGAAAGCCCACTATGAGCGGGTGCAGGAGCTGGCGGGGGCGTTTCGCGATCGGGTCGGCAGCATCGTCTGCCGGGAGATCCTGAAAAATCCGCCCACCGACCCGAATCCCAGTCCCCGCACGCAGGAGTACTATCAAACCCGCCCCTGTGCGCGGATGGTGTACACAGCGGCTGAAATTCTGGATGCATATATTTGCGCCCATCCGTTGAACTGAAAAAAGGGGAAGGGCAGTCAGTTGACTGCCCTTCCAACATAAAGAGGAAAAAAGAAGAATTAGCTCAGTTCAAAAAATTCCGCAGGATCCATCGGCTCGTCATTGTGGGTGACGGAGAAGTGCAGATGGTCTCCGATGGCGTTCTCCAGAAGCGCGGTGTTTGCCACCTTGCCGATGGCGGTACCCATGCTGACGGTGTCACCGGCGGAGACGGGAATGTCCGCGTCGAGGCTGGAGTACTTGGTCACATACCCATCCTGATGGCGGATAACTACCGTATGCCCCATGGTGTCGTCCTTGTAGACGGTGTAGACCGTACCGGGGGCGGCGGCGCAG